>NZ_DAIRTR010000001.1:0-72569 GCF_036803785.1 Pelomicrobium sp.
GGGGTTTGCCGCCCCTGCAAAATGGGCCGAGGCCTTTGAATCTCTGCGGCTTTTACGCTCCGGGACTTAAGTTTGTCGTCCGCTTTCGGTAGAATGCACAAATTTTTCTGGTCAACTCAGGGAGCGGGCATGAGCGATCAACCGGTGGATGCCGGCCGCAGGAAGCTCCTGATCGCCGCCACCAGCGTGGTGGGGGGCGTCGGGACCGTGGCGGCCCTCTGGCCTTTTATCGACAGTCTGAACCCGAGCGAGCGCGCTCGGGCCGCGGGCGCTCCGGTGGAGGTGGACATCAGCAAGCTGGAGCCGGGGATGCTGATTCAGCAGGAGTGGCGGGGCAAAGTGGTCTGGGTGCTGAACCGCACCCAGGAGATGCTGGCCACACTGCCCAAGCTGGCCGAGGAGGGGGCACTGGCGGACCCAGATTCCGAGCGCTCGATTCAGCCGCAGTACTGCAAGAATCCGCACCGGTCGATCAAGCCGGAATATCTGGTGGCGGTTGGTATCTGCACCCACCTGGGTTGCTCGCCCACCTACCGTCCCGACGTGGCCCCCGCCGACCTGGGGCGGGAGTGGCTCGGCGGCTTCTTTTGTCCCTGCCACGGCTCCAAGTTCGATCTGGCCGGGCGCGTGTATAAGAACGTGCCGGCACCCACGAATTTAGACATTCCTCCCCACAAATACCTCTCCGACACCCGTATCCTGATAGGCGAAGACACGAAAGGGGCCTGATCGATGAACGGCATGCTCACGGCGTTGATCCGCTGGTTCGACGAGAGGTTCCCGCTCACCGCGACCTGGAAGCGGCACCTCTCGGAGTACTACGCGCCGAAAAACTTCAATTTCTGGTACTACTTCGGTTCGCTAGCGTTGCTGGTGCTGGTGATCCAGATCGTCACGGGCATTTTCCTCACCATGAACTACAAGCCCGACGCCACCCAGGCGTTCGGCTCCGTCGAGTACATCATGCGCGACGTGAACTGGGGCTGGCTCATCCGCTACCTGCATTCCACTGGTGCCTCGGCCTTCTTCATCGTCGTCTACTTGCACATGTTCCGCGGCCTCATGTACGGCTCATACCGCAAGCCGCGAGAGCTCGTGTGGCTGATCGGCATGGGCATCTACCTGGCCCTGATGGCGGAAGCCTTCTTCGGCTATCTGCTGCCCTGGGGGCAGATGTCCTATTGGGGCGCCCAGGTGATCGTAAACCTGTTCTCTGCCATCCCACTGATCGGCCCGGACCTGGCCGTGTGGATCCGCGGCGACTATGCCGTGTCGGACGCGACGTTGAACCGCTTTTTCGCCTTCCACGTAATTGCCTTGCCCCTCGCGCTGGTGGGGCTGGTGTTCGTGCATATCGTGGCGCTGCACGACGAGCACGTGGGCTCCAACAACCCAGACGGCATCGAGATCAAAAAGAAGAAGGGTCCGGACGGCAAGCCCCTGGACGGCATCCCGTTCCATCCCTATTACACGGTCAAGGACATCATGGGGGCGGTGGTGTTCTTGATGCTGTTCTCGGCGGTGGTCTTTTTCGCTCCGGAAATGGGTGGCTATTTCCTGGAACACAACAACTTCATCCCCGCCGACCCGCTCAAGACGCCAGAGCATATCGCGCCGGTGTGGTATTTCACCCCCTATTACTCGATCCTGCGGGCGACCACCACCGACTTTATGTGGGTGGTGGGGGCGTTCACCGTGCTGCTTGCCGCCTTGATCGTTTTCTCCCGGGGGAGCGCGACGCGCAAGACTGTCACGGTGGTCGTCGCCGCGCTGCTGCTCCTGGGCTATGCCACCCTCGATCCCAAGTTTTGGGGCGTGGTCCTGATGGGGGTGTCGGTGCTGATCTTCGCTTTGTTGCCGTGGCTTGACAAGAGTCCGGTCAAGTCGATCCGCTACAAAGGCCCGATCTTCAAGCTGGCGTTGACGCTGTTTGCGGTGAGTTTCCTGATTCTGGGCTATCTGGGTGTTCTGCCGCCGACGCCGGGACGCACCCTCCTTGCCCAGGCGTGCACCGTGATCTATTTCGCCTTCTTCACACTCATGCCGTGGTACTCGCGCATGGACAAGACCAAACCTGAACCAGAAAGGGTGACGGGGTGATGAAGATCAACAACTTTTTCCTAAGCGCCTTGTTGGCCTTGTTGCTTGCGCCAGTGATGGGCTGGAGCGCTGGCGCCGAAGTCAAGCTGGACAAGGCACCCATCGATCTGGAAGACGGGCTATCCCTGCAGCGGGGCGCACGGCTCTTCGTGAATTACTGCCTGAACTGCCATAGCGCCGCTTACATGCGCTACAACCGGCTCACCGACCTGGGCTTGTCCGAAGAGGACATCGAGAAATATCTGGTCTTTACCGGTGCCAAGGTGGGCTCCACCATGACCGTAGCCATGAACGCGGACGATGCCAAGCGATGGTTCGGTGCAGCACCGCCCGACCTGACGGTTATCGCCCGCTCACGGGGACCGGACTGGCTGTACACCTACCTCCGCACCTTCTACCGGGACGATTCCCGCGCCCTCGGCTGGAACAACCTGACCTTTCCCCAGGTGGGTATGCCCCACGCGCTGTGGGAGCTGCAGGGCGTGCAGGTGCTCAAGGAGGAAGAGGTCGAGCTGCACGGGGAGAAGCGCCTGGTCAAACGGCTCGTCCTGGCCGAGCCCGGAAAGCTCTCAAGGACCGAGTACGATGCGGCGGTGGCAGACCTAGTGAATTACCTCACCTACATGGGGGAGCCCGCCCGGCTCAAACGGATCCAGATCGGCATCGTGGTGATCCTGTTCCTCGCGGTGTTATTCGTCCTTACCTATCTCCTCAAGAAAGAATTCTGGAAGGACGTGCACTGAGCCGGCCCGGTTTTGCCGCTCGTCTGACGATAAACAACGTGGAAACACTGCCATGATGAGGCTCTATTCGGGCACTACCTGCCCGTTCAGTCACCGTTGCCGCATCGTTTTGTACGAAAAGGGGATGGACTTCGAGATCATCGACGTCGATCTCTACAACAAACCCGAGGATTTGGCGGTCATGAACCCGTACAACCAGGTGCCGGTGCTGGTGGATCGGGACCTGATCCTGTACGAGTCCAATATCATCAATGAATACATCGACGACCGCTTTCCCCATCCTCAGCTCATGCCGGCAGACCCGGTCATGCGGGCGCGGGCGCGGCTGTTCCTGTTCCGCTTCGAGCAGGAGCTGTTCTCCCACGTCCAATCGATCGAAAAGGGCAGCCAAAAGGCGGCGGAAAAGGCCCGCCAGCTCATTCGCGACAGCCTGATCCAGATCGCCCCGGTGTTCACCCGCCAGAAGTACATGCTGGGGGACGAGTACACCATGTTGGACGTGGCGATCGCCCCGCTCCTGTGGCGGCTCGACCATTATGGGATCCAATTACCGAAGCAGGCGGCGCCGCTCATGAAGTACGCGGAGCGGATCTTTTCCCGGCCGGCGTTCATCGACGCCCTTACCCCGTCGGAGAAAGTCATGCGAAAATAAACTGCCGGATACCCTCACAGCCATGCGCGAGCTTTCCACCAAACCCTATCTGATCCGCGCCATCTATGAATGGTGCGTCGACAGTGGCGCCACCCCCTATCTTTCGGTGATCGTCGACGCCAACACCCGCGTTCCCATGGAGTACGTACGGGAGGGTCAGATCGTGCTCAACATTAGCCCCGATGCCACCCGCAATCTCACCATCGGCAATGACCTGATCCAGTTCTCCGCCCGCTTCGGCGGCGTATCGCGGGAGCTCGCCATTCCTATTGATGCAGTGGCAGCCATTTTCGCCAAAGAAAACGGTCAAGGCCTCATGTTTCCCCGGCCGGAACAGGTTTCGGCCGGTACGGGCGGAGTGGAGGCGGGCTCTGAGGACAAGTCCCCGCCCTCGGGGGGAAACAGCGGGCGGCCGCGCCTGCAAGTCGTCAAATAAGGGCACGAAAGCGCGAACTCGCGGGTACGGGCCCATGATTTATAATTTTTCCGTGTGGGCCGACATAGCTCAGGGGTAGAGCAACCGCCTTGTAAGCGGTAGGTCGTGGGTTCAAATCCTACTGTCGGCACCGGCCCGGGGAAATTGCCAAGCCGGCACGCGAGAGCGCCATTCTGCCCGTCCCAGGTGCTTTGCCCGTGACGGTCCCGGGGCCGCGGACCCTTTTTCGGGCAAGCGGCTTAAGGGAGCTCCCAGTTCTTCGAATACCCAGTTCTTCGAATATTGATCCCGGTCAATCGTGCAAGGCGGGCTCATGCCGTAGATTGATAAGGGCATTTTTACGCGGCCGCCCGCGTGTGGGCGGCTGTCTCCCTCATCCTGGAGCGGGCAAGGAACAAATGAAAATCCACGAGTATCAGGCAAAGGAAATCCTAAGGAAGTACGGGGTTGCCACGCCCCGCGGTTTTCCCTGCTTCGACGTTGACGAAGCGCTGGAGGCGGCGAAGAGGCTGGGTGGACCCGTCTGGGTGGTCAAGGCCCAGATCCACGCGGGCGGCCGGGGCAAGGGGGGTGGCGTCAAGCTGGCGAAATCCCTCGACGAGGTGAGAGCTCGGGCCTCGGAGATTCTGGGCATGCGGCTCGTCACCCATCAGACCGGCCCCGAAGGGCGCATCGTCAAGCGGCTTTTGATCGAAGAAGGGGCCGACATCCGCAAGGAGCTCTACGTGGGCATGGTGGTGGACCGCGTGACCCAGCGAGTCTGCCTGATGGCCAGCTCCGAAGGGGGTATGGACATCGAGGAGGTGGCGGCCAAGAGCCCGGAAAAAATCCACAAGGTGTTCATCGATCCCGAAACCGGACTCAAGGCCGAAGAAGCCGATGAGGTGGCGCGCAAGATCGGTATCCCGCAGAGCTCTGTACCCAGGGCCCGAGCCGTTCTGCAAGGCCTGTACCGGGCGTTCTGGGAGTGCGACGCATCGCTTGCCGAGATCAATCCCCTCATCCTTACCGGGGACGGGAGCGTGCTGGCGCTCGACGCCAAAATGAACTTCGACGACAACGCGCTGTACCGTCATCCGGAAATCGTAGCGATGCGTGACCTGGACGAAGAGGATCCCCTGGAGGTCGAGGCGTCCAAGTACGACCTGTCCTACATCTCCCTGGACGGCAACATCGGTTGTCTGGTGAACGGGGCGGGCCTTGCCATGGCCACCATGGACACCATCAAGCTCTTCGGCGGGGAGCCGGCCAACTTCCTGGACGTGGGGGGGGGCGCCACCACCGAAAAAGTGACCGAAGCCTTCAAGATCATGCTGAAAAATCCCAAGATCAAAGCGATCCTGGTCAACATTTTCGGCGGCATCATGCGCTGTGATGTGATCGCCGAAGGCGTGGTGGTGGCGGCCAAACAGGTTCATCTGAACGTTCCGCTGGTGGTGCGCATGAAGGGCACCAACGAGGAGATTGGCAGGCGGATCCTGGGCGAATCGGGCCTGCCCATCATCTCCGCCGACAACATGGCCGAAGCTGCTCAGAAAGTCGTGGCGGCGGCGAGTGGCCGCGCTTGAGAATGGGGAAATCGCGAAATGAGCATCCTGATCGACAAGAACACCCGGGTGATCACCCAGGGCATCACCGGCAAAACCGGTCAGTTCCACACCAAGATGTGCCGGGAGTACGCTAACGGTCGGAACTGCTTCGTCGCCGGGGTGAACCCGAAGCGGGCAGGGGAAAATTTCGAGGGCATTCCCATTTTCGCTACGGTCAAGGAGGCCAAGGCCGAGACGGGGGCGACCGCTTCGGTCATCTATGTGCCTCCGGCGGGGGCGGCGGAGGCGATCTGGGAGGCGGTGGAGGCCGACTTGGACCTGGTGATCTGCATCACCGAGGGCATTCCGGTGCGGGACATGATCGTGGTGCGGGACCGCATGCGTAAGCAGAATCGCAAGACGCTGCTGGTGGGCCCCAACTGTCCCGGGGTCATCACGCCGGACGAGATCAAGATCGGCATCATGCCGGGGCACATTCACAAGAAGGGCCCGGTGGGGGTGGTATCCCGCTCCGGCACGCTCACCTACGAGGCGGTTGCCCAGCTCATGGAGCTCGGGCTGGGCCAGTCTACCTGCGTCGGCATCGGAGGCGACCCGGTCAACGGTTTGAAGCACGTGGACGTGCTCAAGATGTTCAACGAGGATCCCGCTACCGAGGCGGTGATCATGGTGGGCGAGATCGGCGGCTCGGACGAGGAGACCGCCGCCCTGTGGGTGAAGGAAAACATGAAGAAGCCGGTAGTGGGCTTCATCGCCGGGGTGACGGCACCGCCGGGCAAGCGCATGGGTCACGCGGGAGCCATCATCTCCGGCGGCAAGGGCACCGCCGCGGAGAAGATCGCGGTGATGGAGGAATGCGGCATCAAAGTGACACGCAATCCTGCCGAGATGGGTAAGCTGGCAAAGTCCGTGCTCAAGTAAGCGAGCTGGGCGAGGGTCACGGGCGGAGCCCGTGGGCCGAGACCAAGCTCTTCCTGATGGAGGGAAGCGTTGTTGGAGACGTTTCGGGATCCTGGAGCCAAGCCGAGCTGGGCGAGGGTCACGGGCGGAGCCCGTGGGCCGAGACCAGAAGTTTCTTGAAGATGAGGGAGGCGACAATCGCGCACGCTCCTCCAGAGATGGCCGAGCGGGCCGGGGGTCCTCGGGCAACGCCGGAACCGTATATGGCATCATACTTGCAAAGCACGGACGTTTTCATTGCGGCGGCCCCTCCTCGAGGGGATAATGTTTCCTATTGCAATTCGTCTGTGTTTCCGATGAACACGTTTGAATCGTCCCACACTAGGAGCAGCGTGAAGCTTTAGGAACTCCCTCCCCGGAACGCGACCTCCCGCCGGAGCCCTGGAGCTAACCAGGACCGGATGGGTGTTGTTGACCTGCAGTTACGCAGTGCACAAATGTCTTGCCGGTCCGCATTGCTCCACCTGAGTGTCAGGCTCGAAAGGCATTTGTGATGAATGATCGAACCCTCTTCTCGACTGATTCTCGCGAAGGCGGCAACCATCGCCACCGGGTACGACCGACGCCCAAGGGCCGCACCGTCGATCGGAAGGCGCTGGAAGAAGTGCGTGCTTTATTAGGAAAAGAGCCCCGGCGCCGGGATCTCCTCATCGAGCATCTGCACAAGATTCAGGACACCTATGGCCACCTCTCGGCCGCCCACCTGGCGGCCCTTGCCCGGGAGATGAACCTGGCCCTCACGGAGGTCTTCGAGGTGGCCACCTTCTATCATCACTTCGACGTGGTGAAAGAAGGCGACGCGGCCCCGCCCGCCGTGACGGTGAGGGTATGCGAATCCCTTTCCTGCGAGCTGGCCGGGGCCCATCAGCTGATGGTGGCGCTCAAAGAGCGAGTGGGGTCCGACGTGCGGGTGATCCCCGCTCCCTGTGTTGGCCGTTGCGCCGGCGCCCCGGTGGCGGTCGTGGGTCAGAAACCGATCGAGCGAGCGCAAGTCGCGCGGGTGCTCGAGGCAATCGAGCGGCGGGAGCTCAAGGATTCGCCCCCCCAGGGCATCACCTACGGGGAATACCGAGCCCAGGGGGGCTATCGGCTCCTGGCCGAGTGCCTGGCGGGGAAACACGATCCGGAGAAGTTCCTCAAGACCATGGAAGACTCGGGCTTGAGGGGGCTCGGCGGTGCCGGTTTCCCGGCCGGGCGCAAGTGGCGCATCGTGCGCTCAGAGCCCGCGCCGCGGCTGATGGCGGTCAACATCGACGAAGGCGAGCCGGGGACCTTCAAGGACCGCTACTATTTGGAGCGGGATCCCCACCGGTTCCTAGAGGGGGCGATTATCGCCGCCTGGGTGTGCGGCGTGTCCGAAATCTACATCTACCTGCGGGACGAGTACCACGGCTGCCGGGAAATGCTGGCGCGGGAGCTCAGGGCCCTTCAGGAAGATCCCCCTTGTGCTCTTCCCCCGATCCACCTGCGCCGCGGCGCAGGCGCCTACATCTGCGGGGAAGAGTCGGCGATGATCGAATCCATCGAAGGCAAGCGGGGCATGCCCCGGCTGCGCCCGCCCTACGTGGCCCAAGTGGGTCTCTTCGGCCGTCCCACCCTGGAGCACAACTTTGAGACCCTGTACTGGGTTCGGGACATTCTGGAAAAGGGTGCCGAGTGGTACACCTCCCATGGCCGCCACGGACGCACGGGCCTGCGTTCCTTCTCGGTGAGCGGCCGGGTCAAGGAACCGGGGGTCAAGCTGGCACCCGCCGGGATCACGGTGAAGGAGCTGATCGACGAATACTGTGGTGGCATGCAGGATGGCCACGAGTTCTATGCCTACTTGCCCGGCGGAGCCTCCGGCGGAATCCTGCCTGCTTCTCTGGGAGACATTCCCCTCGACTTTGGTACCCTGGAGCCCCACGGCTGCTTCATCGGTTCCATGGCGGTGATCGTGCTCTCGGACAAGGATCGGGCACGGGACGCCGCCCGCAACCTGATGGCTTTTTTCCACGACGAGTCCTGTGGCCAGTGCACCCCCTGCCGTGTGGGCACTGCCAAGGCCCTCGCCCTCCTGGAGAAACCCAAGTGGGACGTGCCGCTGCTAGAGGAGCTGTCCCGGGCCATGATGGACGCCTCCATTTGCGGTTTGGGCCAAGCAGCGCCGAACCCGGTCAAGAGCGTGATCAAGTTCTTTCCCAAGGAAATCGAGTAACGAACCGACTCTGGCCGCACCGCTCCAACGAGTAGATGCGGTGCCAAGCCCTATCGAAGAGGTGAGCCCATGAAGATGACCGAGCTGGAAGTCCGGCCCGAAGCGATCCGCTTCAAGCTGAACGGGAAGGAGGTCACCGGCTATAGCAACGAGACGATTTTGCAGACGGCCAAGCGCTACGGGATCGAGATTCCCCACCTGTGCTACAAAGAGGGCCTGCGGCCCGACGGCAACTGCCGTGCCTGCATGGTGGAGATCAAAGGGGAGCGGGTGCTGGCGCCTTCCTGCTGCCGGCGACCTGCGCCCGGCATGGAGGTCACGACCGACAGCGAGCGGGCCCGGCACTCCCAGAGGATGGTGCTGGAACTGCTACTCTCCGACATGCCGCAAGAGCAATACACCCTCGCCTCCGAGCTCGACCAATGGGCGCGCAAGCTTCAAGTGGGCAAGCCCCGCTTCGCTCCCCGTACCCGGGTGGCGCCGGACCTGTCCCATCCGGCGATGGCGGTGCGGCTCGATGCCTGCATTCAGTGCACTCGCTGCCTGCGTGCCTGCCGCGAGGAGCAAGTGAACGATGTGATCGGCTACGCGTTCCGTGGCGATCGCTCCAAGATCGTGTTCGACTTCGATGATCCGATGGGTGCGAGCACCTGTGTTGCCTGCGGCGAATGCGTTCAAGCGTGCCCCACGGGGGCGCTGATGCCGGCCCGGGACGTGGGGCTGCAGCAGGCAGACAAGACCGTGGATTCGGTCTGCCCCTATTGCGGCGTGGGTTGCCTCCTTACCTACCACGTGAAGGACAACCGGATCTTGTACGTGACCGGACGGGAGGGCCCCGCAAACCATGGGCGCCTATGCGTGAAAGGGCGCTACGGCTTCGACTACGTGCATCACCGGCAGCGCCTGACCAAGCCTCTCATCCGCAAGTCCGGCGTGCCCAAGTCCGCGGACTTCGTGGTGGATCCGGAAAACTGGCGAGATGTATTCCGCGAAGCGACCTGGGAGGAGGCGTTGGATCTCGCCGCTGGTAGGTTGCGGGAGATCCGCGACACCCACGGCAAGCATGCCTTGGCCGGGTTCGGTTCGGCCAAGGGCTCCAACGAAGAAGCCTACTTGTTCCAGAAACTGGTGCGCACGGGCTTCGGCAGCAATAACGTGGACCATTGCACCCGCCTGTGCCATGCCTCTAGCGTGGCGGCACTCCTGGAGGGCATCGGCAGCGGGGCCGTTTCCAACCAGGTGAGCGACGTGCTGAAAGCCGAGGTGGTCCTGGTGATCGGCGCCAACCCGACGGTAAACCATCCGGTGGCGGCCACTTGGATCAAGAATGCGGCCAAGCAAGGGGTGAAGCTCATCGTTGCCGACCCGCGCCGCACCGAGCTGGCCCGCTATGCCACCTACTTTCTTCAGTTCAAGCCCGACACCGATGTGGCCCTCTTGAACGCCATGATGTACACCATCGTCGAAGAGGGGCTGGTGAACGAGGAGTTCATTCGCAGCCGCACGGAAGGTTTCGAGGCCTTGAAGAAGAACGTCAAGGGCTATAGTCCGGAGAAGATGGCGCCGATCTGCGGCATTCCGGCCGAGACGATCCGGGAAGTGGCGCGCCTGTACGCCAAGTCCAAGGGCTCCATGATTCTGTGGGGCATGGGCATCTCCCAACACGTGCATGGCACCGACAATGCCCGCTGTCTGATCGCCCTCGCCCTGATGACCGGGCAGGTCGGGCGCCCGGGCACGGGGCTGCACCCCCTGCGCGGGCAGAATAACGTGCAGGGCGCCTCTGATTCGGGCCTGATTCCCATGGTGTTCCCGGATTACCAGCGGGTGGACGACGCGGAGGCCCGGGCGCGCTTCGAGCAGCTCTGGGGAACCCGTCTCGATCCTAAGCCTGGGTTGACCGTGGTGGAGATCATGAACGCGATCCTCGCGGGAGAGATCCGCGGCATGTACATCATGGGGGAAAATCCGGCCATGTCCGACCCGGACCTCCAGCATGCCAGGGAGGCTTTGGCCAAGCTGGATTGGCTGGTGGTGCAGGACATCTTCCTGACCGAAACGGCCTATCTCGCCGACGTGGTGCTGCCTGCCTCCGCCTGGCCTGAAAAAACCGGCACCGTAACCAACACCGACCGCATGGTGCAGCTCGGCCGACGTGCCCTGGATCTGCCGGGAGAGGCCCGCCAGGACCTGTGGATCATCCAGCAGATGGCCAGGCGGCTGGGGCTCGATTGGCGCTATGAAGGTCCGGAAAGCGGCGTGCGGGCGGTATTCGAGGAGATGCGCCGGGCGATGCCGTCCATTGCCGGCATCACCTGGGAGCGGCTCGAGCGGGAAAGCTCGGTCACTTACCCGTGCGAGAAGGAGGGCGATCCGGGGCAGCCGGTGGTCTTTATCGACCGCTTCCCCACCAAGACTGGCCGGGGCCGCTTCGTGCCGGCGGACATCATTCCCGCAGCGGAACGCCCAGACCAGGAATACCCTTGGGTGCTGATTACCGGGCGGCAGCTCGAGCACTGGCACACCGGTGCCATGACCCGGCGGGCGGGAGTGCTAGATGCCATCGAGCCGGAGCCGGTCGCTTCCTTCCACCCCTTAGATCTGGACGTCCTCGGGGTAAAGCCCGGGGATCTGATCACGGTGGAAACGCGCCGGGGCAGGATTTCCCTCTTTGCCCGGGCAGAGGAAGCGACGCCCCGGGGAGCGGTGTTCATCCCGTTCTGCTTCTACGAGGCGGCGGCAAATCTGCTCACCAATCCCGCCCTGGATCCGTACGGGAAGATTCCTGAGTTCAAGTATTGCGCGGCCAAAGTGCGGCCTGGCGGCGAGGCTCCTCACCACTTGAGCTACGGCGGCGGGCGCTCGCTGGCGATGGCGTGACATGGGTCGAGCTTACGCTGATGGTCAGCAGGCGCTTGACCGCTGACCCCTTGTCTGTTCCGCGAGGGAAGACACGGGCCAAGGCCGCTTCTGTCTTCGGTGGGGGAGAAGGGGTTTCACTCTTGACTCTGGTCAATGCCAGGACTCGGCCGACTGACTAAATTCCCGGCCATTCTCGTGGGCCCGCCGGTTGGCCGAGCGAATCGTCGATCAAGCGGGGTGCGGGCCCGCAACCAGCTTGAGGAAAAGGGGAAAAGAACATGCTCAGCGACATCGAAATCGCGCAACGCGCCAAGATGAAGCGCATCAGAGAGGTAGCGGAGGGGCTGGGGATTCCCGAGGACGCTCTGGAGCCCTATGGGCATTACAAGGCGAAGGTGTCGCTCGAGTGGGTAGACAGCCTCAAATCGCGCCGCGACGGCAAGCTCATCCTGGTGACTGCGATCAGTCCCACTCCTGCGGGGGAGGGCAAGACCACCACCACGGTGGGGCTGGGCGATGCCCTGAACCGCATCGGCAAGAAAGCGATCATCTGCCTGAGGGAGCCTTCTTTAGGGCCGGTGTTTGGCGTGAAAGGGGGAGCGGCGGGGGGCGGCTATGCCCAGGTGGTGCCCATGGAGGACATCAACCTGCACTTTACCGGTGACTTCAACGCCATTGCCCTGGCGAACAATCTGCTGGCGGCGATGGTGGACAACCACGTTCACCACGGCAACGAGCTGGGCATCGACGTGCGGCGCATTACCTGGAAGCGGGTGATGGACATGAACGACCGGGCGCTGCGCGACATCGTGGTCTCCCTGGGAGGGCCGGGCAATGGCTACCCACGGGAAGACGGCTTCGACATCGTGGTTGCCTCCGAGGTCATGGCCATTTTCTGCCTGGCCACCAGTCTCAAGGACCTGAAGGAGCGGCTGGGCAACATCGTGGTGGGTTATACGCGGGAGCAGAAACCGGTGCGGGCGCGCGACCTCAAGGCCCATGGCGCCATGACCGTGCTGCTCAAGGACGCCTTGAAGCCCAACTTGGTGCAGACCCTGGAGAACAACCCGGCCTTCATCCACGGAGGGCCCTTTGCCAACATCGCCCACGGCTGCAACTCCGTCATTGCCACGCAAACGGCGCTAAAGCTTGCCGACTACGTGGTTACCGAAGCCGGTTTCGGCGCCGATCTGGGTGCGGAGAAGTTCATCGACATCAAGTGCCGCAAAAGTGGCCTGCGGCCCGATGCGGTGGTGATTGTGGCCACCATCCGGGCGCTCAAATACCATGGCGGGGCGGACCTGAAGAGCCTCAACCAGGAGAACTTGGCGGCGCTCGAGAAGGGCATTGCCAACCTGGAGCGGCACGTAAACAACGTGCGCAACCACTACGGGCTGCCGTGTGTAGTGTCGATCAACCACTTCAGCCACGACACCCCGGCCGAGATTGAGTTGCTCAGGAAAAAGATGGCCCATCACGAGGCCCCGGTCGTGGTGGCGCGTCACTGGGCGGAAGGGGGCAAGGGGGCGGAAGAGGTAGCGCGTACCGTAGTGGAGCTGATTGAGACCACACCTGCCAACTTCAAGTTCGTCTATCCTGACACGGCCACCCTGTGGGAGAAGATCCAGACGGTGGCGCGCAACATCTATGGGGCGGCCGACGTCACGGCCGACTCCAAGGTGCGGGCCCAGATCAAGAAGCTGCAGGAAGATGGCTACGGCCATTACCCGATCTGCGTGGCCAAGACCCAGTACTCCTTTTCCACCGATCCCCAGTTGCGTGGCGCCCCCTCTGGGCACGTGATCAACGTCCGGGAAGTGCGCCTTGCGGCCGGGGCGGAGTTCATCGTCATGATCTGCGGCGATATCATGACCATGCCGGGGCTACCCAAGGTACCCTCGGCCGAAAAGATCGACTTGGACGAAAACGGCAAAGTGGTGGGATTGTTCTGATCGGCTTCGTGTTAGCCGCGGGAGGGACAAGACGCTAAGAACGCCGCGGGGACCAGCCGTCTTACGGAGGAGGATCAATGGAGTTCGGAAGCCCGGAATTCTGGATCGCCGTCCTGCAGATCATCGCCATCGATATCTTGCTGGGCGGCGACAACGCGGTAGTCATTGCCCTGGCGTGCCGGAAGCTGCCGCCCCGCCAGCGCAAGCTCGGCATTTTCTGGGGGGTTTTCGGCGCCATTGCCTTACGCGTCATTCTGATTTTCTTCGCCCTCACGCTCCTCAAGATCCCGTTCCTCAAGCTGGTGGGTGCCGCTCTGCTGCTGTGGATCGGCATCAAGCTCGTGCTTCCCGAGCGGGAAGAAGGTGCTCACGAAATCGATGCCAGTACCAACTTGATGGGCGCCATCAAGACCATCATCGTGGCTGACGCGGTCATGAGCTTGGACAACGTGATCGCGATCGCTGCTGCTTCCAAGGACAGCATCGCTTTGGTGGTCTTCGGCCTGGTGGTGAGCATCCCCATCATCGTTTTCGGCAGCCAACTGGTGTTGAAGCTCATGGACCGCTTCCCTATCGTTATTCTAGGCGGAGGTGCGCTTCTGGGCTGGATCGCGGGCGATATGGCGGTCTCGGACGTAGCGATCAAGGAGTGGGTCGAACAAAACATGGCGGGATACCAGTGGGCGGTCGCGGTGGCGGGAGCAGTCCTCGTGATCCTGGTGGGTAAGCTCCTCGCCATGAGGGCGGCGGCGGAACCTGTCGTGGATCTCGCCAGCCGGCCTGCCGATCCCCCAGAGACGAGATGAACGGGAGCACGCACATGCCCAAACTGCTAGTGCCGGTGGATGGCTCGGAGAATTCCCTCCGAGCGGTGGATTTCGTGATCAAGAAGGCGGGTTGGTACCGGGAGCCTGTGGAGATTCATCTGCTCAACGTGCAACCGCCCATCGTGTCTGGCAATGTGACCATGTTCATCAGCCAGGACCAGCTCAACGACTACTATCAAGAGGAAGGCCTCAAGGCCCTGGCGTCGGCGCGGGCAAAGCTCGACGCAGCTCGGGTGCCCTACAAGCACCATATCCTCGTGGGGGATCCCGCCGAGATGATCACCCGCTTCGCGCGGGAGCGGGGTTGTGACCAGATCCTGATGGGTACTCGGGGCCTAGGCGCTATTGGCAGTCTCTTGCTGGGATCGGTGGCCACCAAGGTGATCCACTTGGCGGACGTGCCGGTGTTGCTGGTGAAATGAGGTCTGGGTTTATTGCGCCGCAGCAAGAAAAAGTCCTTGACTGCGGTCAAGAAGAGGGGCGGCACCCGGTTGCAACCAGCGGGGGGCTCCTCTACTCTACGCAGGCTGTGCCTGAGCGGGCATAGATAAGCGCCCGATGCCGTCGGCCGAGGTGGCGGGTCGGGGTCGGACCTTTCCAGTGGGATCTACGAGGAGGAAACGCATGAAACCAACAATGTCAAGGGTAGGGTGGGCCGCGAAGGTGGGAGTGATCGGTGGTCTTTTCGGTTTCCTGGCGGCCTCCCCTCTCGTGGCGACGGCGGCTTGGGAGCCCACCAAGCCGGTGGAATTCATCATCCCGGCCGGCACCGGCGGAGGCGCGGACCAGATGGCGCGCTTCATTCAAGGGATCGTGGCCAAGCACAAGCTGATGAAGCAGCCCATGGTGGTCATTAACAAGGCGGGCGGCGCGGGGGCCGAGGGATTCCTGGACGTGAAGGGCGACAAGGGCAACCCCCACAAGATCATCATCACCCTATCCAACCTGTTCACCACGCCCCTAGCGACCGGGGTACCGTTCAATTGGAAAGACCTCACCCCCGTGGCCATGCTAGCGCTCGATGAGTTCGTGCTGTGGGTCAATGCAGAGACCCCGTACAAGACGGCCATGGAATACATTGAGGACTGCAAGAAAAGAGGGCCGGGCCAGTGCAAGATGGGGGGTACCGGCTCCAAGCAGGAAGATCAGATCATCACGGTGGGTATCGAGCAGGCAACTGGGGTGAAGTTCACCTACGTGCCTTTCAAGGGCGGTGGTGACGTGGCCGTTCAGCTCGTGGGCAAGCACGTGGATTCTACGGTCAACAATCCCATCGAGGCCGTAGGCCACTGGCGCAGTGGCAAGCTGCGCCCGCTGTGCGTGTTCGACACCCAGCGCATGCCTTACAAAGACAAGGTGACCACGGACATGGCCTGGGCCGACATCCCCACCTGCAAGGAACAGGGGTTGAACATCGATTACCTGATGTTGCGCGGCATCTTCATGCCGGCGGGGGTTACCCCGGAGCAGGTCAACTATTACGTGGAGCTGTTCAAGAAGGTGCGGGAGACGCCCGACTGGAAGGACTTCATGGAAAAAGGCGCCTTCAACCAGAGCTTCATGACCGGGGAAGAGTATCGCAAGTGGGTGGAGCAGGCCGAAGCCCGGCATAAGGAGCTGATGCAGAAAGCGGGTTTCTTGGCGAAGTAATCCACAAGTCCGGGGTTGCAGCATGACCCTCCTTTCTTGAATCGGCGGGCGTGGAGCGGGGCGAGGAACTCAGTCCTCTCCTCCACTCCTCCCCGCCGGTACTCCCACAATACGTCTAGGTGACGAGCGAAGAATCGACCGCCGGGGGCGGTCACGGGTGAGATTCATGCCTGAATTCTGGAGCACACACCATGGAACACGGTGAAGAATCGCAAGCGAAGGCGGGGAAGAGTTGTTCGGTCTGCGTGGTGGACGCCGTGACGGCAGTGATCCTCATGCTCGTTGGGGCCCTTGTCATGTACGACAGCCACCGGATCGGCGCTTCTTGGTCTCCTGAAGTGGGCCCGCAAGCCGGCTATTTTCCCTTCTATATAGGGCTGCTCATTTTCGTCTGCAGTGCCGTGACCTTATATCAGGCCACCCTGTCCAAAAACCGCGATCGCTCCGTGTTCGTGGATTGGAGCCAGTTCAAACGGGTGCTTCAAGTGCTGGTTCCATCCATCATTTACGCCGTCGGCGTCAGTACGATCGGCATTTACGTGTCCTCCACCCTTTTTATCGCCGGCTTCATGCTCTTGCTCGGCAAGTACAAAATTTTGCCGACGCTGCTGGTGAGTGTGGGTGTGTCGGTGGTGATGTTCTGGATGTTCGAGATCCAATTCCTCATTCCGCTGCCGAAGGGCCCGCTGGAGGCCTGGCTCGGCTACTGAATGACCAACGGTGAGAAAGGTGCAAAAGCGCGGGTCGAGGGGAGGCTGAAGTGGAAGAGATCGCTGCACTGTTTCATGGTTTCGCTATAGTGCTCACCCCGCACAACTTCATGCTCATGATGCTGGGCGTGGTGCTGGGGGTCATCATCGGCGTGCTGCCAGGCTTGGGAGGGGCAAACGGCATTGCGATCCTATTGCCACTTACCTTTTCCATGGATCCCACGTCCGCCATCATCATGCTCTCCTGCATTTACTGGGGGGCGCTTTTCGGTGGGGCCATCACCTCGATTCTGTTTAACATCCCGGGCGAGCCTTGGTCGGTCGCGACCACCTTTGACGGCTACCCCTTGGCCCAGCAAGGGCGCGCCGGGGAAGCGTTGACCGCCGCCTTCACCTCTTCGTTCATCGGCGCCTTCGTGGCGGTCATCATTATCACCTTCCTGGCGCCCTTGGTGGCGGATTTCGCCCTGGAGTTTGGCCCGCCCGAGTTCTTCTCTGTGTATTTGCTCACCTTTTGTAGCTTTGTCGGCATGGGCAAGGGCTCGCCGTTCAAGATCATCGCCTCCATGATGCTGGGCTTTGCCCTGGCGGCGGTCGGCATCGACACGGTGACCGGGCAACTGCGCCTCACTTTCGGCATCACGGAGCTGCTGAAGGGCTTTGACTTCCTGGTAGCGGTGATCGGCCTGTTCGGCATCGGTGAGATCCTGCTCACCATGGAAGAGGGCCTCGAGTTTCGCTCTGCCGCCAAAGGCAAGATCAATCTCAAGGTGGTGCTGGAGACGTGGGCCAAACTGCCCAGGTACTGGGTCACCGCGATCCGTGGCTCACTGATCGGCTGCTGGCTGGGTATCACCCCGGGCGGGGCGACACCGGCCTCGTTCATGAGCTACGGGGTCGCCAAGCGCATGTCCAAGGACGGGGACAAGTTCGGCACTGGCCAGATCGAGGGCATCGTTGCCCCCGAGACGGCGGCCCACGCGGCGGGCACCAGCGCTCTGCTGCCCATGATTTCCCTAGGTATCCCGGGATCGCCCACGGCAGCGGTGCTACTGGGTGGGCTGCTCATTTGGGGCCTGCAGCCGGGTCCACTCCTTTTTGTGGAGAAGGCGGATTTCGTCTGGGGGCTCATCGCCGCCATGTACCTGGGCAACATCGCGGGGTTGATCGTGGTGCTCACTTGCGTGCCGCTTTTTGCCGCGATCCTGCGCATTCCCTTCGCAGTGATCGCTCCGGTGATTATTGTCATCTGCGCCGTGGGTGCTTACACCGTGGCCAATGCCCAGGTGGACATCTGGTATATGATCGCCTTTGGCTTCATCGGCTACGTGTTTAAGAAGCTGGACTACCCCCTCGCCCCATTGGTCCTCGCCATCGTTCTGGGGGACCGGGCGGAAGACGCTTTCCGCCAGTCGATGCTGGTAGCCCAGGGAGACCTCACAATACTCTGGTCCAACTGGCTAGTGGGGAGCATCACCACCCTGGCCCTCGTCATGCTCTTCTGGCCGCTCATCTCCAAGGGGCTTAAGAGGATCCGCTCCGGCCGGGTCGATACCCAGCAGGAGCAGCGGCCGGTGGAGTGAGCTGAATGACAGAGGGCGGGGCAATCGTTACCATAGGGGAAAGGCTAGCCATTTTCGGACGACCGGGTCTGGACGGAGGGTTAGAACGATGCCAGTCATCGCGATGAACCAGGAGATGGGCTCAAAGGGTAAGGATGTAGCCGCCCTGCTGGCCCAGCAGTTAGGCTTGGCGCTGGTCCGACACGAGGTGGTGGACCACGTGGCTGAAAAGATGCGGACGAAGAAGAGCCTCATTCGCCGCATCATGGAAGGCAAGGCCGGACTGATCGAAGGCATGGCCACAGACAAGAAAAGCCTGGCCATCTATACCGCCGAGGAAGTGTTCGATCTTGCTTTGAAAGGCAATGTCATCATCCGCGGATGGGGCGCGACTTACCTCCTCAGACAAGTATCCCATATCCCCTGCGTACGGGTCTGCGCTCCCATGGAAGTGCGGGTCAAGTGGATGATGGAGCGGCTCGAAACCGACGACGAAGAGCTGGTGCGTCAGGAGCTGCGGCGCAGCGACGCTGCTCATATCGCCAATATGCAACAGCGCTTCGGCGTCACCTGGGGCGACCCCCTGATCTATGACCTGGTCCTCAACACGGAACGGCTGTCGGTGGAGACGTGCGCCGAAGAAATCAAGCTGTTGCTACAGCGCCCTGAGTTCCAGGAAACCCCGGAGTCGCGGGCAAAGCTGCAGAACTTGGCGCTGGAAGCGCGGGTGCGGGCGGCGCTCAAGAGTGACCCCGACACCGATGACATTAACATCACCATCGAGGCTGACGGCGGGCGCGTGAAGCTGCTCGGTATTGTGCTGCACGACAGCGAGCGCACCGCGGCGGAGAAAACAGTGCGCGCCGTGCCGGGCGTGACGGCAGTCGAGAATGAGCTCAAAGTAATGTCGCGAGCGCGTATTTTCACATCCGAGAAATACGACTGAGCTCGTTGCCCGGGGCTCGCGGTGGAGCTGCCGGTGAATGGTCGACAAATCATTTCCGCACTCTGTTTGCTCTTTCCTACCCCGGAGCGGGAGAGAGGGAGAGTTTGGCGCCCGTCAGGCACTGAGGGGACGCCCGCTAGATCTCGATTTTGCCCTTGTGCTTGAGCCGACTTAAGGTTTCTGGCGACAGGTTGAGGTAGGACGCCAGCTCCTTCTTGGGGAGCCGCTCCGTCAACTCGGGATGCTTGCGCATGAAGCGATGCACTCGACCCGGAGCATCCAACAGGTGGAGCGTGATGGTGTGGGCCATCACCTCGCTCATCAATTTCATCACCTCAAACTCAAAGTCGGCCTTGACGCTTGGATGCCGGTCCATGAAGCGTACCCATTGTTCCATGGAAAGCTTGGCGGTGCGTACCCGGGTGACAGCGCGGATCGAGTACGGGATAGGGGTTTTCAGGCGCCAGGCAGCGTAGCTCGTGTCAATGTCGCTTTCTGCCGCGAAGCGCAGGATCATTTCCTTTCCTTCCTTGTTCGTCACCACCCGCTTGAGAATACCTTCGATGATGAAGTATTGCTCCATGGAAAGGTCACCCTGGTTTTCCAGGGATCTTCCTTTCGGATAGTCGGCGATTTCGAGCAAAGGCTCCAGTTCTTCCCACGCCTCCTGGGGCATGTTCTTGAGCACCAGGTTTTGCCGCAGCTGTAGGCGCAGGATTTTGTATTCGGGGTGGGCGACTAGGGCGACCATCGAGGAGCGGCAGGTTCAGCGAACGTCAGCCGGAAGAAAAGGTCGGAGAAGCTCGAATATTGACCGCGGTCAATGCCGAAAGCCCGGCAACTGCTTAAATTTCTGTGTAATTCTTAATTTTATTTCATCAAGCGCAGGATTCGCAATTCCCAACGAACGGTCAGGAGGAAATCATGGGAACCGTGGAAACACAAGTCGCCAGCGGCCAAGACGTCAAGCTGATCAGCGGCGGCCAGATCGTAGCCAAGTTTCTCAAGCAGGAAGGCATTAACCACATTTTCACCATTTCCGGCGGGCACATCATCGATATCTACAACGGCTGCCTGGACGAGGGGATCCGCATCGTGGACGTACGCCACGAACAGGTGGCTGCCCACGCGGCCGACGCCTATGCCCGCATCACCGGCAACCTCGGATGTGCCGTGGTGACCGCCGGCCCGGGCACGACCGACGCGGTGACGGGTGTCGCCAACGCTTTCCGGGCGGAGTCGCCCATGCTGCTGATCGGGGGCGGCGGCCCGCTCAAGCAGTACAAGATGGGAGCGCTGCAGGACCTCGCTCACGTTCCCATGATGACGCCCATCACCAAGTTCGCTTCTACCGTAATGACCACCGAGCGTTGTGCCGAGATGATGAGTCAGGCGGTGCGCGAGATGTACAACGGCGCGCCAGGGCCCGGCTATCTGGAAATCCCGCACGACGTGCTAGACGGCAAGGTAGACGCGTCGAAGGTGCGCATCCCCAAGAATTATCGGGTACGAGGCGAGTTCATCGGCGATCCCAACGAGCTGGCTAGGGCGGCTGAGGCCATTGCCAGCGCGGAGCGGCCGGTGGTCCTGTTTGGCACCCAGACCCGCACTTGTCGAGCGCACGAGGCGGTGGACCGCTTCGCCCGCCACTTCAACATCCCGGTTTACGTGAACGGCGCTGCGCGCGGTACTCTGCCTCGCAACCATCCGTACAACTTCATGCCTTCCCGGCGCGTCGCATTCGACAATGCGGATGTGATCTTCTTGGTAGGCACGCCCCTCGACTTCCGCATGGGCTATGGCCGCAGGCTCAATCCGAAGGCGAAGATCATCATCCTCGACATGGACTACAAGAACGTCGGCTATAACCGGGACTTCGACATCGGCCTGGTCGGCAACATCCGGGCGATCCTGAACGCCATGTGCGAGGCATCCAAAGGCGACGTGGCGCGCAAGCACGATCCCTTCATCAAGATGCTGCGCGAGGAAGAGGAAAAGACCAAAAACAAGAACGACAAGATCATCAAGGACGACAGCCGGGTGCCGATTCATCCGCTACGCCTGGTCCACGAGATCAACGAGTTCCTATTAGAGGACACCGTGTTCATCGGCGACGGAGGTGACATCGTGACCTTCTCGGGTTCAGTGGTGAAGCCTCACAAGCCGGGTGGCTGGATGGATCCGGGTCCTCTAGGTACCCTCGGGGTAGGCACGGGGTTTGCCCTTGCTTCTAAACTGCTGCAGCCCGAGCGCGACGTGGTGGTGCTCTTTGGCGATGGCTCTTTTGGCCTGACCGGTTTTGATTTTGAGACCATGGTGCGCAATAAGCTGCCCTTCGTCGGGGTGATCGGCAACAACGCCTCGTGGAACCAGATCCGCTACGGCCAGGCGATGAAATATGGCAAGGAGCGGGGCGATGTGGGTAACGTGCTCGCCGATGTGCGCTTCGACAAGTTCGCCGAAGCCATGGGTGGTTTCGGCATCCGGGTGACCGAACCCAGCCAGATCCGGCCGGCGCTGGAAAAGGCCCGGGATGCGGGCGTGCCGGCCTTGGTGGACGTGGTAATCGACCGGGAGGTGTACTCGAGCGGCACCATGAATCAGACCATGTACAAGTAGGTCGTCACTAGGGGCTGCGGCGTTTGGCTGCTTCGGCCTGCCGCAGCTCCTTTGGTTCTCGGCATATAATCCGACCGGTGCGATCGCTGGTTCAGTGGTGGCAAAGGCAGGCCCAAGACATGGCCGGCATCCGGTTCCCAGTCATGAGGAGGTGAGATTTTCATGGACAAGGCACTCTCGGGATTTCGAATCCTGGACATGACCCACGTTCAGGCGGGGCCCACCGCCTCGCAGCTGCTTGCCTGGCTCGGGGCTGACGTGATCAAACTGGAACCTCCCACGGGAGACGTGACCCGCGGCCAGTTGCGCGACATCCCGAACGCGGACAGCTTGTATTTCACCATGCTCAACTGCAACAAGCGGTCGATCACGGTGAACCTCAAGAATCCCATGGGCAAAGAGGTGCTGACCGATTTGATCAAGAAGTGCGACGTCCTCATGGAAAACTTCGGCCCCGGGGTGCTGGACCGGCTGGGTTTCTCTTGGGAGAAGGTGCGACACATCAACCCGCGCATCGTCATGGCTTCTATTAAGGGATTCGGCAGCTCCGGTCCTTACGCCGATTTCAAGGCCTATGAGAACGTGGCTCAGGCCATGGGAGGCTCCATGAGCACCACGGGTTTTCCCGACGGACCGCCCCTGGTAACCGGCGCCCAGATCGGCGACTCGGGAACAGGGCTACATCTTGCCATCGGCATTCTGGCTGCTTTGCACCATCGCAACCGCACCGGCCGCGGCCAGTATGTGGAAGTAGCGATGATGGATGGCGTCATGAACCTGTGTCGGGTCAAGTTCCGCGATCACCAGCGGCTCCAGCGCGGCCCTCTACCTGAATACTCGGTGCCGACTGAGGGTCTCAAGGCCACACCTCGGGCGGGTAACGACTCGGGTGGTGGCCAGCTCGGAAACGCCATCAAGTGCAAGCCCGGCGGTCCCAACGACTATCTCTACGTCGTTGTGCAAGAAGCGGTGTGGGAGGCACTGGCCAATCGTGTGGGGGGTGAAGCTTTGGCCAAGGATCCTCGCTTCGCTACCATTGGTGAGCGTCGCAAAAACCAGAAGGAGATGTGGCGCATCCTGAACGAGTTTGCTTCCAACTACACCAAGTGGGAGTTGATGAAGATTCTAAACGAGCTCGACGTGCCATGCGGCCCCATCATGAGCACGGAGGATCTTGTGAACGACGAGCACGTTAAGCTTCGGGAGATGATCGTCGAGCTGGATCATCCCCAGCGTGGCAAGTGGTACAACGTCGGCATGCCGATCAAGCTCTCCGATTCACCGGCGGAGATCAAGCGCTCGCCTTTGCTGGGAGAGCACACCGACGAGATTCTGGCGGAGGTGCTCGGTTACTCCCAGGAGCATATCAGCTCCTTGCGTGAGGCAGGCGCCTTTTCCAAGCAGCCCGCCAAGGTGCCAGAATACCACGAGCCACGCACGGACTAGATCCTGCTGGAAGGAACACAGACATCAGAGTTGCCAATTATCGGTTAACAGGATTTTGGTTTCGGTTCACGTTAACCCCTTTGGCGAACGTGAGCCATTACCGAAATCTTGCTGAGGGGAGTCCGAAATGAGAGTTGCCATTATTGGCCAGCAAGATTTTGGCAAGGCGGTGATGGAGGCCTTTCTTGCCCGCGGCGACACCGTCGCAGGCGTGTTCGTGGCCCCCGAGAAGGCAGGGGCCAAACCGGATCCGCTGAAACTGGCCGCCCAGGAGAAGGGGTTACCCCTGTTTCAGTTCCCGTCTTACAGGAAAGCAGAGGCCCAGGACGCGTTGCGTCAGCTCAAAGTGGACCTGGGTATCATGGCTTACGTGCTGTTGTTCGCGCCCCAGGAGTTCGTGAACATTCCCAAGCACGGCACTATTCAGTACCACCCGTCCTTGCTGCCAAAGTATCGCGGCCCCAGCTCCATCAACTGGCCCATCATTCGCGGTGACACCCGCACGGGCCTCACCATCTTCCGTCCAACCGATGGGCTGGACGAGGGGCCGGTCATCCTGCAGAAGGAAGTGGATATTGGGCCTGACGAGACTCTGGGGGATGTGTACTTCAACAAACTCTTCCCCCTGGGTGTCCAGGCCATGCTGGAAGCAGCGGACCTGGTCGTCGCGGGCAAGCACAAGGAAATGGTGCAGGACGAATCCCAGGCGAGCTACGAGGGCTGGTGCCGCGAGGCCGAGGCGCGGATCAACTGGCACAACCATGTGGACTTCATCTATAACCTAATCCGAGGCTGCAACCCGGCGCCCGGCGCATGGACGACCCTGGGCGGGAAGAAGCTGCAGATTTTCGATGCCCGCAAGTCGGTCTATCGCCGTTTTGGCGACGTAAGCGGCAAAATCGGGGAGGTCACCCAGATCACCGACACTGGCTTCAAGGTGAGCGCTCAGGGCGGACAGATTGAGGTGATGCGGGTCAAGCCTGAGGAGGGCAAGAAGGTCTCCGCTGCGGAATTCGTAAAGGCTGCGGGTATCACAGTGGGGACCATGCTGGGGACCTGAGGGGCAAGTCTTTCACCCCTTCATTCGGAGGCCAGCGGATTCGCTGGCCTTTTTGTTTGCCCAGCCTTCGGCAATCATTTATTTTTTCCTTGAAATCGTATATTTTATAAGCAACTAGGAAAACAACTTTAAGAGGTTTCTTTGATTCCGTGTCTAATAAGCGGGACAGCCCTATGAAGCCGGGGGATGCGCTGGAAATGGTCAGCGTAACTGATCCTGGCATGGTCCGTGCTCATAACGAGGACAGCGTCGGGATCCTGCCTGAGGAAGGGGTCGCGATCCTGGCAGACGGGATGGGGGGCTACAACGCGGGAGAGGTGGCGAGCGGGATCGTGGTGTCGCTCATGACGGCCGAGCTCAAGGAGGCGTTGGCCCAACAGGATCCGGCAGCCATTGATCCCATGAGCGGCAAGCTGATGGCGGAAACCATGCTGAGGAGGGAGATCCGGCGAGCCAACGCCTCAGTCTATCAGGCAGCGCAAACCCTGCCCCAATATGCCGGAATGGGAACCACCCTGGTGGCGGCGCTCTTTTTCGATAACCGGGTGGCCATCGGCCACATCGGGGATTCGCGCACCTATCGGCTCAGGGGTGAGCAGCTGACGCAAATGACCCGGGATCATTCCCTGCTCCAGGAGCAGATCGACAGTGGCATGATCAGCCGGGAAGAAGCACGGCAGTCGATGCACAAAAACCTGGTTACCCGGGCGCTGGGAATTGATCCCGAGGTGGATGCGGAAATCCATGTCCACGATGTGCGGCCCGAGGATATTTACCTGTTGTGCTCGGACGGGTTGAACGACATGGTGGAGGACGAGGATATCCGGCTCACCTTGACCAGCCTGCGCTCCAACCTGCCTCTGGCAGCGCAACAACTTGTGCAGATGGCGAACGACAACGGTGGACGGGATAACGTTTCGGTCATCCTGGTGCGGGCGAGACATGGGTTTCCGGTGCGGCGGCACAGGCTCGCAAACCTGCTCTCAAAGCTCAAGAAATAAAGTCGGAAGGGCCTTCCTATGGCGGCGAAACTGATACTCAGCATGGATGGGCTAGTGCTTAAGGAGTTCCCTCTGAACAAGGAGCGCATCACCATCGGCCGCAAATCAACCAACGACATTCACATCGACAATCTCGCTGTCAGCGGGAACCACGCGGTAATCGTTACCATTCTGAACGACTCGTTCCTGGAAGACCTGAACAGTACTAACGGGACGATGGTTAACGGCAAGCAGATCCAGAAACACTTCCTGCAGCACGGGGACGTAATCGAGATCGGCAAGTACAAACTCAAGTACCTTAACGATCAGACCACTTTGCGGTCGCAGGGAGATTTCGAGAAAACCATGGTGCTCAAGCGTCCGCCGACTGCAAGCCAGCCAGAGCCCCGATTGGGGGGTGCCGAGCTCGCAACCCGATCAGCGTCCATGTCCATGCCACCGTCGTTCCAGCCTGCTTCTGCCGGCACTAAAACGGTGCTACCGCCAGCTGCGATTCAGGTGTTGAGCGGGCCAGCTGCCGGGCGAGAACTGGTGATCGCCAAGACGCTGACCACCCTAGGCAAGCCTGGTCTCCAGGTGGCGGTGATTGCCAAGCGGCCCCACGGTTATTTCCTGACTCACGTGGAGGGCGACCAGCATCCGGTAGTCAACGGCAAGACCATTGGGACTCATCCACGACAACTTCACGATCACGACATCATCGAGCTCGCTGGCGTAAAGCTGGAATTCTTCTACAAGTCATGAGCGAACGGGCGATAGGATTGATGGACGTCGCAACCCTCATCATGTCCAAGGCGGACCAGGCAGAATGAAACTGAGAGTTCTGGGCTGCAGCGGTGGGATAGGGGGGACGCTCCGGACGACATCCATGCTGCTCGACGATGATATCCTGATTGACGCGGGAACTGGGGTCGGAGACTTAAGCCTCGAGGAGCTCAAGAAAATCGACCATGTGTTCGTTACCCATTCCCATCTGGATCACGTGGCCTACATCCCCTTTCTGATAGATACCGTTGGATGGATGAGAAGCGAGCCCGTGACCGTACATGCAACGCACGCAACCCTGGAGATTCTCAAAGAACATTTGTTCAACTGGAAGATCTGGCCCGATTTCTCCTGCATTCCAGACCCGGACATCCCGTACATGCGTTATGACTACCTCAAGGTGGGAGAAACCGTCGACCTAAACGGCAGAAAAATTACGCCACTACCAGCGCACCATGTGGTGCCAGCGGTCGGATTTCGGCTCGAGGGACAATCAGCAAGTCTCATTTTTTCCGGGGATACCACGACTAACGATGCGCTGTGGGAGTGGGTCAATCGAACCCGAAACCTACGCTATCTCATTATCGAGACTGCCTTTGGCGACGGGGAAAGAGATCTAGCGGTTGTCTCAAAACACTTGTGCCCGAGCCTCCTACGCGAAGAGCTGCAGAAGATAGAACTCGAGGCAAGACCAGAGATCTACATCACGCACCTTAAACCAGGTGAGTCGGATTCGATCTTGAAGGAAATCGAAATGGCGGTGGAAGGTTTTCGGGTAAAAAGGCTGGAAAGCAATCAGGTATTCGAATTTTAGTGCTTCGCGGCAGATCGGTTCGCCGAACACAAATGTGCTGCCTGAAAAGGCGGTGGGGGTAGATGCGATGAGCACGATCCTGCAATCCCAGAATTCCCAGGAACAGTTAGGAGAAATCACCGCCAAGCTTGGCTTTACGCGCAACTTGCAAGCGGTTACAAACAAGATCCATGCCACCTATAACATCGACGAAATTATGTTCGAGGTGAGCAAGGACATTTGTGATTTGTTCGAGGCCGACCGGCTAACGATTTATCTTCTGAGCGAAGACAAACAATCTATTGTTTCCAAGGTTAAAACGGGTCTTAATTCTTTCAAAGATCTCAAGCTTCCCATCTCCGAGCAGAGCGTCGCAGGCTACGTTGCCTTGAGCAAGAGGCTCGTCAACATTCGGGACGTGTACGACGAACAGGAACTGCGACGCTTGAGCCCTCATCTGCACTTTCTGCATGAGGTGGATCGGCGCACCGGCTATCGCACCCGACAGATGCTAGTGGCCCCCATTTTGGACGCTAACGATAACGAACTAATCGGGGTTGTCCAGCTCATTAACACCCGTTCCGGCCAGCCGTTCTCGCAAGTAGCAGCCGAGGGCCTTACGGAGCTCGCTAAAACGCTGGCGATTGCTTTCCGGCAGCGGCAGAGCGCGCTCCAAGTCATCAAAACCAAGTACGATCAACTGATCGCGGACGGGATCATTTCCGCCCCAGAATACGACCTCGCCATGCGCTCGGCCCGGCGGAAGGGGCTTGACATTGAGGATGTGCTGATCGACGAGTTCCAGGTGAAGCTCCCTTCGCTGGGCAAGTCCTTGTCAGTGTTTTTCGGAGTTCCCTATGAGCCGTACAACCCGGATCGGGTAAAGCCTTTCGACCTGCTCCGCAACTTGCGACGGGAGTACGTCGAAGAAAACGGTTGGCTACCCATTGAAGAGACCAAAGAGGGGCTAGTGATCCTCACCACCGACCCAGAACGGGTTCGCGCCTCTCGCATTGTCAACAATGTATTCCCCAAGCACCGCTTGGTTTACCGGGTCTGCACGCGGCGGGAATTCCGCAAGACGGTAGATTTGTTCTACGGGGAAGGCGACCTCGGGTCGATCGGCGACCTGCTTTCCAATCTGGACGAGGATTCGGCGGACGATTACGGGCTTTCGGCCGATGATATTTCCGCCGCAGCGGACAACGAGTTAGTAAGGCTTGTCAACAAGATTATCATCGATGCCTATAACATGGGGGCGTCGGATATCCATATTGAACCTTATCCTGGGAAAGGGAAGACGGAAATCCGCTTCCGACGCGATGGTTCCCTCATGCCATACATCGAAGTTCCAGCGAGCTATCGTAATGCCATCGTGACTCGAATCAAGATCATGTGCGATCTCGATATTTCCGAGAAGCGCAGGCCTCAGGACGGGAAAATAAAGTTTAAAAAGTTCGGGCCCCTGGACATCGAGTTGCGCGTTGCCACGATTCCGACGGCAGGCGGCATGGAAGATGTAGTCATGCGCATCCTGGCTGCTGGAGAGCCGATTCCCTTGGACAAGCTGGGACTACTTGAGCACAATCGAAAGCGTCTCTTGGAATGCATCGAGAAGCCCTACGGCCTGTTCTTCGTCTGTGGCCCCACCGGTTCGGGCAAGACCACTACGCTGCATTCTATCCTGAAACACCTGAACACCCCGGAGAATAAGATCTGGACTGCCGAGGACCCGGTAGAAATCACCCAGAAGGGCCTGCGCCAGGTACAGATCAATCCCAAGGCAGGACTCACTTTCGCCACTGCCATGCGCTCCTTCCTGCGAGCCGACCCGGACATCATCATGGTGGGAGAGATGCGCGATAAGGAGACTACCAGCATCGGCATCGAGGCATCCCTCACGGGTCATCTCGTCTTTGCCACGTTGCATACCAACAGCGCGCCGGAATCTATTGTTCGCCTTCTCGACATGGGAATGGATCCGTTTAATTTCGCCGACGCGCTGCTCGGCATTCTGGCGCAGCGCTTGGCAAAGCGGTTGTGCACCCAATGCAAACGGCCCCGGGCTGCCGGCCAGGAAGACGTCAAGCGGCTGTTGAACGAGTATACGGAAGAGCTCAAAAACCTGGAGTGGTTCAAGAAAGACCCGGCAGCAGCAATGAAGGGTATCTACGCCGAATGGACGCGCAAGTACGGGGACCAGAAGGGGCAGATTACTTTGTACGATCCTGTCGGCTGCGAGAACTGCGGGGGAACCGGCTACCGCGGGCGTGTGGGGTTGCACGAGTTG
Organism: Pelomicrobium sp.; assembly: GCF_036803785.1. NCBI lineage: Bacteria > Pseudomonadati > Pseudomonadota > Hydrogenophilia > Pelomicrobium > Pelomicrobium sp. The sequence continues at coordinate 29,122 of NZ_DAIRTR010000001.1, forward strand.
TTGGTGGGTACGGATGCAATCAAGCACCACATTCAAAGTCATTCCCGCGTGGCCGAGATGCTGGTCACGGCCCTGGACGAAGGCATGCGCACCCTGAAGCAAGACGGGATCGAGAAAGTCCTACAAGGAATTACCGACATGCACTCGGTACGGGCGGTGTGCATCAAGTAGCCGGCATGAGCGGGTTTTCTGTTCATGATCTGCTGGTAAGGCTCGAAGAGCTAAACGCGGTCGGTGCTGCCCTCAGCAGAGAAAAGGACTTGAGCCGCCTACTGGAAGCAATTTTAAAGGCGGCAAAGCGTATTACCCATGCCGAAGCCGGCACCCTGTATCTGATGGAGGACGGGGAGCGCTTGCGCTTCGAGCTGGTGCAGAATGACGCCCTAGGAATCGCCATGGGGGGCACGAGCGGCGTGCCCATTCCTTTTTATCCAGTACGACTCTACGACAGTGCCGGGCAACCCAATAACTCCATGGTGGTCGCCTTCGCCGCGCTGCGCGGTGAAACAGTGAACATCCCGGACGCCTATGCGGCAGAGGGTTTCGATTTTTCCGGCACCCGGAGTTTCGACGCGAAAACCGGCTATCGCTCGAAGTCCTTTCTCGCGGTGCCAATGAAAAACCACGAGAAGCAGACCATTGGCGTTCTGCAGCTCATCAACGCCAAAGATCGCTCGACTGGCGAAATTGTTCCCTTTTCCGATGCAGATCAACGTCTGGCCGAATCGCTGGCCTCCCAAGCTGCAATTGCGATTACAAACCGGCAGCTCATCGATCAGCTGGAAAAGCTGTTCGAATCGTTCATCAGTCTTATCAACGCAGCCATCGATGAGAAGTCCCCTTACACGGGGGGCCATTGCCAGCGCGTTCCGGTCTTGACCATGATGCTCGCCGATGCAGTATGCAGAACCGATGCGGGTCCGTTTAAAGATTTCAAAATGACCGATGCCGATCGGTACGAACTCAAGATCGCGGGGCTCTTGCACGATTGTGGCAAGATCACGACCCCCGTACATATCGTCGATAAGGCCACCAAGCTGCAAACGATCTTCGACCGCATCCATTTGATCGACACCCGGTTCGAGGTGCTCAAGCGAGATGCAGAAATCGCTATGCTTCGCCAGCTCCTGGCCCTGGGCGCGACCTCTCTCCCCCGTTCTTCGCCAAAACTGATGAGGTACGCCTCGCTGCACCACGGCAGCGACAGGCCGGAGGAATCGGCGCATTTCGCCGCGCTCAACACACCCTATGAATCTGTTGGATATGCTTCGGCGCCCTATCCGAGTGTTACCGGCTTGAAGTTGGGGAATGCCCCTCCGGCGAAAGCGCGTGCATCCCTCGAACGGGATTACCGGGAACGGCTGACCCAAATCGAGGCGGATCGGAACTTTCTGAGGAAGTGCAACCTTGGGGTCGAAGCCATGCGGCCCGAGGATCAGGCGCGAGTGCATCAGATAGCATCACGGTACAGGTGGATCGATGCGACCGGCAAAGAAACACCATTTCTCACCGACGACGAGATCGAAAATCTCACCGTCGAAAAGGGGACTCTCACCACCAAGGAGCGGGAGATCATTAACCATCACATCGTGGTCACCATCCGCATGCTGGAATCCTTGCCTTGGCCTGCCCACTTAAAGAACGTCCCAGAATATGCGGGCGGACATCACGAGCGGGTGGATGGCAAGGGATACCCGCGGGGGCTCACTAAGGATCAGATGTCGGTTCAGGCCCGGATGATGGCGATTGCCGACATCTTCGAAGCGTTGACGGCGGCGGACCGGCCCTACAAGCGGGGCAAGACTTTGAGCGAAGCCCTTTCCATCCTAGGCCGACTCGCCTTAAATGGCCACATCGACCCAGATCTGTTTCAGGTCTTCGTACGGGAAAAAGTCTATCTGCGTTATGCCCGGGAATTCCTGGAGCCTGAACAGATCGACACGGTGGATGAGGCGAGCATTCCTGGCTACGATCCGCATGCCTTCGCGGCTGATAGAAAGTGACGAAGAGCGTCAGTTTTTGCCTGTCCGCGGGGGTCCACCAAAGCCATGGGCCCCTTTCTGTTGTTCAGCCGGCCACCCCAGACCTTGCTCAGCCGGCCCAAGAAGAACCTTGGGCTCCAATGGATCTCCTCCAGCCCCCATTTTCTTGAGAGGAAAGCGCGCAACTGCGCCAGGAGGGCAGCGCTCGAGTGCTCCTCGGCACGATGTTGTAAAAAAAGATAAACCCGGAAGATTCCTGAGCGGCTTGGCATGCACCTTGCTCAACCCCAGGCTGGGAGTGTGTCCCTTGGGTCTTTTTCGGTGAAAAGGAGCGTTTTATGAAACAGTTGCAAAAAGGTTTCACGTTGATCGAGCTGATGATCGTGGTAGCGATCATCGGCATTCTGGCCGCTATCGCGATCCCCGCCTACCAGGACTATACGGCCCGGGCGCAGATGTCCGAAGCGGTGGAGCTCCTGGCGGGCGGCAAGACGCCGCTTGCTGAGTGGTACGCCGACAAGGGCACGTGGCCTGCTAATCCGGCCTCCGTCATGAACACCCTTTCCGGGAAATACGTGGCAGCGATTGCTTATAGCGGCACGCCTTCTGGCTCGACCCTTGCGTTGCAAGCGACAATGCGAGCGAGCGGGGTAAATTCAGCAATTCAAAGCAAGACCGTTGTATTGGAAACGGCGGACGGCGGTAGGACCTGGACTTGCAAGAGTGATGGTACTGCACCGGTTGATGCCAAGTACCTGCCCGCTTCGTGCCGGTAATTATCTTCGATCACAACAGCCTGCCCGAGAAATCGTGCAGGCTGTTCTTTTTTTGCAGAGATGTTTTTTCAAATTGATGGTCAGCTGTCGTCCTCGAAAGTGTTGATGGCGATCATAAATCCTTCTGGCGATGATAACTGACTCATTTGGTTCGGCTTGCCCTGCGGCGTGTACCGCGTTTAAGCGGGAAGAGCTTCTTCGGACCGAGCTAATCCCAGGAGCAATTTTTTGGGTTCTTGTTCTTCTTACCGCGCTCCTCTATTGGCCGGGGCTGAAAGGAGATTTTCTCCTTGACGACTTTCAGAACCTGCGCTTTCTGGGGCAACTTTCCTCTCGGTCGTCCACTGAGTGGCTGCTTCCTGTTCTATCTGGCATTAGCAGTGAGGCCGGACGACCACTGTCCCTTGCCAGTTTCGCACTTCAGCACGCCGACTGGCCTCGTAATGTCGCTGCATTCAAGTATGTCAACGTACTGCTCCACCTGTTGAACGGGTGCCTCCTGTTCTGGCTCTGGCTGAAGCTCGGCCGCTTGACAGGCATCCCCGGGCGGCGGAATCTCCTCATTGGCCTCATCGCAGTGAGCATCTGGCTGCTGCACCCATTGCTGGTTTCCACGACCCTGTACGTCGTTCAGCGCATGACCCAGTTGTCGGCCTTGTTCACGCTGGTCGGGCTTCTTTTTTATCTCCACGGGCGTGAATATCAGCAAGCGGGGAGACTGCGCTCCGGCTACTTGTGGATTTCCCTAGGAGTCGGTCTGTTCGGTCTGCTGGCGACGCTGAGCAAAGAAAACGGAATCTTAATCTGCCTGCTGGCGCTTTCCATGGAAGCTACTCTGCTGCGGGGCTTTCCATCTCCGTCCGGCTGGCGGGCATGGAAGCTCATTTTCCTATACGGGCCGGTCGCCTTGCTTGCCTTGGTGGTAATCTGGCGCTTCGACACGATGGTACTGGGGCCTTATGCCATCCGGGATTTCACGCTCATCGAACGACTGATGACCCAGGCGAGGGTGTTGGTGGAATACCTGGGCTTGACCGTGGCGCCCGTCCCGAGCGCGCTGGGGCTATACCACGATGACTATGCTCCCTCTCGAGGACTGCTTGCCCCCGTCACCACGCTGGGGTCCGTTTTCCTGATCGTGGGTCTCGTTGTCCTCGCCTTTGCTACCAGACGCCGCGCACCGGTCTTTTCGTTTGGTCTGCTCTGGTTTTTTATTGGCCATTTGCTGGAATCCACGATATTCCCGCTGGAGCTTTACTTTGAGCACCGGAATTACCTGCCCATGGCTGGGCCTGTTTTCGCCTTGAGTTTTTACGGGGTCGATTTGGTGGAAAGAATCAAGTCCATACCGGTGAAACGGGCACTGCGGTTTTTCCCCGTTTTGTATCTCTCGATCCTCGCTGCCATCACATTCAATGAGGCTCGGCTGTGGGGAGATCCGGTGAGGCAGGCGTATACCTGGGCCAAGGAAAAGCCATATTCTATCCGAGCCCAGGAACGTCTGGCGGGCATCTGGCAAGCTTTAAAAGAGTATCAGAAAGCAGCGGCAATATATCGAGAAATGGGAAAGAAATTTCCTAGAGACGTTGGGAGTTATGTTGCCTGGTTAAGTGTTGGCTGTTACGACGGTTCAATAGAGTTACCAAACCAGCAAACTCTCCTACAGAATCTTAAAAATGCCCGTTTTTCAAATGCTCCCGTGGCGTCCCTGGATGTGATCGTAACGGCAAAGGAAAAAGGGGAATGCATCCGGATCAGCGACGCGCACGTCCTGGAGCTCATTGACGCGCTGGTGCAGAATCCAAAGTATGCAGCACACCTAGATAATCTGAGTTTATTGGCGGGCCGGCTATATGCAAACATGGGGTATCTAGACAATGCTATCAAGGCTCTAGATAGAGCATATATGAAGAGTCCCCGTGTCGATATAGCATTCTTTCAGGCAGATTTGCTTGCGAGCGCCGGGTTATACGATGACGCTTTGCGCTACGTTGAAAAGGCGCGGCAAGCGGTAAGTGCGTTTCCCATCAAGCGAGATTTGCAGTTGGCGAATATTGCCGCCCTAGAGCGCGCAATTCTACGGGACAAAGGGGCTCTGTAGGCGGCATAATTTTGGGTGGCCATAGAGAAACGAGAAGTGCACACATGGCTCCCAAAACCTTGAGCATCGTCATTCCTGCACGCAACGAGGCGGCTAGCTTGAAGAACTTATTGCCGGCCTTGCGGCAGCGTTATCCGGAATCCGAGATTCTGTTGGTGGATGACGCATCGGAAGACGAAACGGCGGACTTGTGCCAGCGCCATGGCGTGAAGCGGATTGCCCACCCCTACCACATGGGTAATGGCGCTGCGGTTAAGACGGGCGCCCGGGCAGCGCGGGGTGAGGTGTTGGTCTTCATGGATGCCGACGGACAGCACCGTCCAGAAGATATCGCCAAGTTGCTGGAGAAGTTGGCGGAAGGCTACGACATGGTCGTGGGCGCCCGAGATGGGAGCTCCCAGGCTGGGGCTCACCGGGCCATCGCCAACAGGTTTTACAATCGGCTGGCGAGCTGGATGGTGGGCCAGCAGGTGGCGGATCTGACTTCCGGCTTTAGGGTCGTGAAAGCGGAGAAGTTCCGAAAGTTTTTGTACCTTCTGCCGAACGGTTTTTCTTATCCTACCACTATCACCATGAGTTTTTTCCGGGCAGGTTATCCGGTAGCCTACGTGCCCATTGTGGCACCTCCCCGCATCGGTAAAAGCCACTTGCGGCTGTTTCGGGACGGGTTTCGATTCTTGCTCATCATTTTCAAGATTGGCACCCTTTATTCTCCGCTTAAGCTCTTCGTTCCAGCGAGCGCTTTTTTCTTCCTCACCGGACTCGGATATTACCTTTATACTTTTCTGAGCTTCCATCGCTTTACTAACATGTCGGCGCTGCTGTTCATCACGTCGATTCTCATTTTTCTCATGGGACTCGTCTCTGAGCAGATCACGAATCTCAACTACAAGGACAGTGACCGCTGAAGTTACCCGCTGCCGTGTTCTCGTACTGACTTCTACGTTCCCGCGCTGGGAGGGAGATCACGAGCCGCCATTTGTTTATGAGCTCTGCCGACGGCTCGCTAGATGCTTCGATGTCCTGGTTTTGGCTCCCCACGCTGCTGGCGCAGCACGGCGAGAGATTATCGCGGGCGTCGAGGTAGTGCGCTTTCGCTACTTTTTTCCCAAGTGGCAAAAGCTGGCGTACGAGGGGGGTATTCTGGCGAAATTACAGAGAAACAAATGGCTTTACTTACAGGTGCCTTTCTTTTTTCTTTTCCAACTACTCAGCTTGATGAGAATCATGGGCGAAAAGAGGTTCGACGTCATCCACGCCCATTGGTTGATACCTCAAGGGCTGATTGCCGTATTGGCCAGATTTTTTCTCAGAAAACGACTTCCTCTTCTTTGCACGTCCCATGGTGGGGATCTTTATGGCCTGAAGAATGCCTGGTTGATCCGGTTGAAGCAGGTGGTTCTCGGTCGGGTAGATGCGTTGACGGTGGTGAGCCGTTCGATGGCTGAGGAGGCGGTGAGGCTTGGAGCCCAAGAGGAGTCTTTGCACGTCGTCTCTATGGGGGTAGATGCTTGCGCGCTTTTTACCCCGAGTGAGTATGAAGCAAGGAGTAATCACGAACTCTTGTTCGTGGGCAGGCTGGTCGAAAAAAAAGGTCTGGCTTACCTATTCGAAGCAATGCCCGCTATCCTGGCGAGTTATCCGCAAGCGAAACTTTCTGTGGTGGGAAGCGGGCCGGAAGAACACCGCCTTCGGTCTCTGGCCCGGGAGCTTGGAATCTCGGACAAAGTCGTTTTTGAGGGAGCTATCCCCAATGTCGACCTTCCTCGCCTGTATCGCCGGGCGACCGTGTTTGTCGCGCCGTCGGTCATCGCGAAGAGTGGCGACCAAGAAGGGCTGGGGCTAGTACTTGCGGAGGCTTTGGCTTGCGAATGCCCGGTTGTGGCTTTTGATCTTCCGGCCATTCGGGAAGTAGTCATCGATGGAGTAACCGGCCTAACGGCTCGTGAGCGGGACAGCTCAGATCTTGCATCAAAAGTGATCAAACTTTTAGACAATCCAGATCTTCGCAAGCATCTCGCTCGAGAAGGCAGGCGGCATGTCTTGACCCGGTTTGATTGGGAAGTAATCTCCTCCCGTTATACACGGCTGATTGATGTCTTGGCCAAGTCATGTCCGCAGGAAAACTAGATTCAACTAAGAGCAATCATAAGAGTATTTGCGCCATTGTCCTCGATTACCGCGGTGCGCAAAAGACTGCCAAATGTCTAAGCTCGCTGATCGGCCAGGGGATAGATCATGTCATCGTCGTTGATAATTCAAGCGACGCCAAGGCATCACAAGAGCTGACGGAAGCACTAGATTCAATACGCCGCAAGGGCCCGGAATTCACTATTTGTCTCCTCACGCCAGGAGAGAATCTCGGATTCGCGAAAGGGGTGAACTTTGCTTTGCAGCATGTTGCTGGCAACAACACGTTATATGACTACTATCTTCTGATTAATAACGATGCGGAGGCGACCCTTAATCTAGTCTCTAGGCTAAGGCAAGCACTCGATAACGATCCAAAGCTTTGCCTCGTTGCTCCTTCCATTTTCTCTGTATCAGGCGAGGAACAGGCCCTGGTGTGGTATCAGCGTTACTTCGGTCTGCTCACCAGGCGCAGAAACCCTCTCGCCTTTCCCTACCTTAGTGGTTGTTGTCTGATGTTCAAGAAAGAGCTTGCCGGTTCTGGAAAACTCCTGGACGAGGAGTTTTTCATGTATGGCGAGGATGCGGCCCTAGGCTGGCAGCTCTTCAGAGCAAGGAAAGAAATAAAGTGTCTCCGAGACGCGCTTGTTCTACATGAGGGCGGGGCGTCGTCCTCCAAAGCCGGGCTGTTTTACGAATATCATTTGGCTCGTGCACACATCTTGCTTGCGTTAAAAACCTGGTGGTGGCCAGTGGAAATTCCATTTATGGTGCTGTGTAAGTTGCTAGCTTTGACTGCCAGAGCCTTCATACGATGCGTCCGATATCGCAGCGCAATCCCTCTTTACGCTTTTGTGTTGTCTTGGTTACCGTTCAAGCTACGGAATCCGTAAAGGAATCGAGCGGACGGCGGACGAATGAAAGCTTGGTTTCCGACGATCCGTGCTAGCTCGGGAGCCGATGTGTACACTACCCGACTAGCCGACGCACTAAGGAAACGAAATATTGGAGCGGAAATTCGATGGTATTCAAGATGGTTCGAGTTTGCCCCATTTCTTCTGCGGAGGGCTTGTGCACCGTCAGACGCTGATGTGATACTAGCCAATTCTTGGAATGGCTACGCATTCAAGCGCCCTGACATTCCGCTTGTTATCGTTGAGCATCACTGTGTTTTTGACCCGCTTTATCATTCATACCGATCGTTTCCGCAATATTTTTATCATCGTATGCTGATCAAATCCTACGAACAGGCGTCCTTCGCAAAGGCAGATGCTGTAGTGGCTGTCAGCGAGTTTACCGCCAGCGGCTTGAGAGCGTTCCTAGGATACAAGCAAGTGCGCGTCATTCATAACTGGGTTGATGTAGAGAAGTTCAAGCCCGAACCTTCAATCGGAACAGCACGGAGAAGACGCCCTTTTCGTCTGCTATACGTTGGCAACTTTTCCCGGCGAAAGGGCGCGGACCTGCTGGTACCCATCATGGAAGCACTGGGGGAAGATTTCGAGCTTTTTTATACGAGCGGGCTGAGATCCAGCATGAGGGCAGGCTCACTGTCCAACATGATTCCTTTAGGGAAGTTGATAGAAGAGAAACTAATCGAAATCTACCAAGATTGCGACGCGCTGTTATTTCCTTCCCGTTTCGAAGGATTTGGATATGCAGCTCTGGAAGCTATGGCTTGCGGGAAGCCGGTGATCGCTTCTAATTCGAGCTCGCTGCCGGAAGTAGTGGAAAATGGCGTATGCGGGATCTTGTGTGAGCCGGATAACGTAAATGCTTTCGTCGAGGCTTGCCGAAGGCTCGCGGAAGATCCAGCGTTGTGCAGGCGTATGGGCGAAGCGGGGCGGGAACGAGCAGTTAGGCTATTTTCGGAAGACGCGATCGTTCCAAAATATGTCCAGCTATTCGAAGAGCTCTCTGGGAAAAAAGCCTACAAAGCCTAATCCTGATTGTCTGGTTGTCCGTTATTTGCCCTTTTTCTGCATTAGAAAGGCCCTTTGTTAAGCTTCTTTAACTGGCATGGACCTTGCCTAAAGCTTGATAAGCCCGTGTTTCAACAAGATCTGAGGCTCGGGAGCTGACGCTGAGGGGCAAAACATGTCTTGGGAAGTAAAGGGCTTCACCTTGATCGAGTTGATGATCGTGGTGGCAGTCATTGGGATTCTGTCGGCGATTGCCATACCTGCTTATCGAGATTATCACGCAAGGGCGCAGGTGTCCGAAGCCGTGGTGCTCACTGGCGCTGTGCGAGCGCCACTTGCGGAGTTCTATTCAGACAAGGGACGATGGCCAACCGAGGCAAGCTCGGTCATCGAAACGACGACCGGCAAATATGTGGATAAAGTAGAGCTTGTGGGAGCGGTCGGCGCCACAGGGATCATCGAGGTGGTGGCGACAATGCGTACTACCAACGTTGCGCCGGAGATCTCCGGCCGGACGCTGGTCATGTCGAGCGACAATGGAGCGCGGTGGGCTTGCTACAGTGGAACTATTCCCGAGCTCTATCGTCCACAAGCGTGCAAGTAATCATTTCCAGGCGATCATGATGATCTCTTCACCCGCGTTTTTCTGCAGGATGCAAGCTCCTAGTTCTGCCAGCTGAAAACCGACTGCCTTTATAATTTCAAATGGGCTTCGTTGCCGTGATGCCAACCTCTGTTTGTTGCTTTGACTAGCGAGGTAGATTTCGCGTGCGCCGCGGGCAGTGACCAACACTTTCCGATGGTAAAAACCGGCTCTTTCTGCCAGCAGATGTAAGGCGGGTGAGGTGAACACGTGCAGATGGCGAGGAGGTTCCAAACCTCTCCAATTCGACTTGAATATTCGATGCCCGAAACTTTGGGCATTGGGTGTCGCAATGGTGAGTTGCCCATGATCTCGTAGAATCCGGTGGCATTCGCGAAGTAGATTTTGTGGATCGTGAACGTGCTCGATGACATGGTTCATGACGATAGCATCAAAGGAGCCGTCCGGGTGATGCTGGCTTTGCAGGGTTCCCAGTAGTACTTCCAATCCTTTGTTGCGGGCGTTGTTGACGGCATTGGGGTCGAAATCCACGCCTTGCACAGCCCAGCCAAGAGATTTCAAGAATTCAAGCAGCTTTCCGCTTCCGCAGCCTATTTCCAACAGCCTGCCGCCGGGTTTGTAAGGAAGATACATCACGTCGAAATCCAGGCTTGCCCTGCGGGCGGGATGTAATCGAATCAATTGCCCGAGTAGACTTTCCACCATTTTGTTCTCATTAGAAGGGTATCCATACTGCCAGGCAAGATATCCGGATCTCACCAAGTCAAAGACCTTTTGCAAGTAAGGGCTTCTGCGCCGCTTCGTCTCAGTATGGGTGTAATACACCTGATATGCGCGACCGATGTCCTCCGGTAAGGGCATGGGATCGAGCCACAATACGCCGCAGTCCCGGCCGGGGCAGCGTCTCATGTCCCATTGACCTGGGGCGCCGAACAGTCGATCTTTCAAGCTGCGGTACAAAATATCTCCTTCCGCGCCGCACAGAAAGCAGCGCGGAGCAGGACAGGCTCTGATTTGCGTATCCGAGAAGCTCATGATTTGACGGTGGAATGGTGGAGTAGGTTGAGCACCGCGGCGCGCTCATCTGCTGAGAAGCAACGTAGCCAGCACCAGGCGAGGAGCACTGGCAGGCCGATGCCCAAGAACGTTAGCTTGACCATGAGGTTTTCCAGGCCGAGTCCGGCGGCGAGCCCGATGCCGGCCAGAGAGACTGGCAGCCATGCCTGATTGATGCGAAGCTTTGTTTCGATAGGGATGAGCTTCGCGGATGCATAAAAGAGCAATGCAGCATCCACAATGACCCGCCCGGTCCAGGCAAGGGCCGCACCCGTGACACCGTAGGCGGGAACCAGCCATCCCAGAGCGGCCAGGTAAAAGGGGAGTTCGGCGAGATGGAACTTGGCCGTAAGATCGGGCCTTCCTGCGCCCTGCACCAGGGCATAAGCAATCTGGGCCAGGCTGTTGATCAGGACGCCCACTGTCAGCACTTGCAGAACGCGATAACTGTTGTGTGCGAACTCGACGTCTATCCATAGCTCGAGGACTTCCCTGGACAGGGTCAAGAGCGCCAAAGTCACGGGAAAGAGAGCGATGAAAACGTACTTGAGCCCTTGCCTGAAGAGTCTCGCTGTCCGATGGCGGTCTGAATTAAAGGAGGCGGAAAAAGCGGGATAAAGCACTGCGGCTAGGGCACCAGGAATGAGCCACAGCTTAGTGACGACTTCGTAGGGAGTGACGTAGTACGCCACGGCGGCCAAGGAAATCACACTGCCGATGACGAAACGGTCCATATAAACCATGACGGGACCAATCACGCTCGAGATCGCCATCCAACCGCCGATCCGGAAGAGGGCTCTTGCTGCGTAAGCTTGCGGCATCAAGTGCAATGTCCCTTCTGGGACCAAGCGGGTGGACGAGACGAAATAGGCAATCCATGCAGCGACTCGACCGGCCACGAGCACCCACGCGATTGCGCTGAGGCTCGAGGATAGCGGGAGAACAGCGAGAGGTCCCAGGAGCGTGACCGCACCCATTCCGACTTGAATGGCGTTGCTAGCGCCGAAGCGTTGCTTGCCTTCCAACAGCCCTTTGAAGGTTGCCGCGGTGGTGAGGAAGGGAAGACTTGTAGCCAGGATGTATAGGGCGAGGCGGGTTTCCTCCGCTAGCTCGAGAGGAATGCTCAACGTACTGGTCACCAGCCACGACGTCACGGCGACAAGCGACAGCGCTGCTGCGATGCCGAGGCAGCCGGTCAACACTAAGGCCGTCCCGAGGAACACTGATACCTGATCGTCCTGTCTGGCGGCGGTGTTTTCTGCCACGACCTTGATGAGCGCCCGGCTGATGCCGAGGTCGAACAGGCTGAAATAGCCGAGCACGGCCCAGAGGAGCATCAGCGCACCGAATCGGTCGGTGCCGAGCTGCTGGATCAAGAGAGGAAAGGCAAAAAGCGCTAGGAGCAGGGGCACCCCCTGTCCAGCCAAGCTGTAGAGCGTGTTTCGTGCGAGGTGGCGGGCGTTCACGCAAATGGATCGCCGCCATGCGGCGACTCGGATAAGTCACAGGGAGCGTTGCGGCTCACTCGTGCCGCAACGCCTCCACTGGCGGGAGGCTTGCCGCCTTTTGCGCCGGATAGAGGCCGAAAAAGACTCCGATAGCGGCGGCAAAACCGAAGGACAGGGCGATCGCGCTCAAGCTGACCACGACCGTCATACGAGCAGTTTCGCTGAGGATCCATGCGATGGCCACCCCTAAAACAGCCCCTGCCAGGCCTCCCACGGTGCAAATCAAGACGGCTTCTAGCAAGAACTGCGCCAGGATATCCTGGCGCCGGGCCCCCACCGCCATACGGATGCCGATTTCCCGCGTGCGCTCGGTGACGGAGACCAGCATGATGTTCATGATGCCGATACCCCCGACGACGAGGGAGATCGAGGCGATCGCCCCCAACGTGAGGGAGAGAGTGCGGGCCGACAGGGCTGCGGTCTCGGCCACGGCCGAAAGATTGCGCACGGTGAAGTCGTCTTCCTGACCCTGCGCGACGCGGCGGCGCTGGCGCAGGAGGCTGCGGATTTCTTCCTGCGCTTGCTCCATGACCTCGGCCGAGCGGGCCTGGACCACCAGGAAGCGGATGGCCCCGGGCACCGACATGCCGAAGAGCTGGCGCTGGGCGGTGGTGAGCGGCACATGAACGGTGTCGTCCTGGTCGCGCCCGTCCAGATTCTGGCCCTTGGGGGCGAGCACACCTACCACGACGAAGGGAAGGTCGCGGATCCGTATGGTCTTGCCCACGGGGTTTTCGGCGCCAAAAAGATTTTCGGCCACCACCTTGCCAAGCACGGCGACCCGCGCTGCCGAGCGCACTTCCGATTCGGTGAACCCGTCTCCGGCCTCAATGTCCCAACCGCGGATGCGCCAGAAAGCCGGTACGACGCCGTAGACATTGGTGCCCCAATTATTGGGGCCGTAGACGACCTGCAATGCGCCGCTGTGCATAGGGGCGACTTCCGCGATCTGGGGCAGAGCGGCAATCGCCTCGGCGTCGGCAACCGTGAGGGGGCCGGCAGTGCCGGCGCCGAGGCGCACGCCTCCTTGGGTGGTGGCCCCGGGGACCACGACGATCAGGTTGCTTCCCATGCTAGCGATGGCCTGGTTGACGGTGGTCTGGGTGCCTTGACCGATAGCCAGCATAAGGACCACGGAGGCAACCCCGATCACCATGCCCAGCATGGTGAGCGCTGCTCGCAGGCGGTTTTGGCCCAGGGCGCGCCAGCTCTCAGCAGCGATAGCCAATATCACGGGCCGACCACCTCCGAATATTGCAGAAACGGGACGCATCGCGGAGCACCGTTTGCTGGTTTCCTTGGGTGCGTCTCGCTTCGCCTATGACGCCCACAGCGTGTAGCAACCCCATTTCGTCGCTCATGCGGACGAGCGCATGATCAACTCGGGTTCATGTGTGCTCGCCGAAGGCTGGCTTGTGTCCTGCACGATCCGCCCATCGAGAAAGCGCACCATGCGCCGGGCGTAGGCCGCGATGTCCGGCTCGTGGGTCACCAGCACGATGGTGATGCCGTGGCTTCGGTTGAGCTCGGTGAGGAGTGCCATGATCGACGCGCTGGTCTGGGTGTCCAGGTTCCCGGTCGGCTCGTCGGCCAGGAGCAGTTGCGGGTCATTGACCAGGGCGCGGGCGATGGCGATGCGCTGCTGTTGACCGCCTGACATCTGGTTGGGTAGGGACTCGGCGAAACGGCCCAGGCCCATGCGTTCCAGAAGCTCGCGGGCGCGGCGCCGGCGTTCGGTGAGGCTCAGGCCGGCGTAGAGCAGGGGCAGCGCCACGTTGTCCACGGCGTTCATGCGTTTGAGCAGATTGAAACCCTGAAATACGAAGCCGATGGTGCGGTTGCGCAGCCGCGCCAGGGCATCTGGGCTCAACCTGGAGGTGTCGCGGCCGTCGAGGAAGTAGCGGCCCGCGCTGGGGACGTCGAGGCACCCCAGGATGTTCATGAGGGTGGATTTACCCGAGCCTGAGGGGCCCATGATGGCGACGAACTCGCCCTTCCGGATCGTCAGGTCCACCTCCTGAAGAGCTGGGCGCTCGTCCACCGCCGCCCGGTAGCGCTTGACGATGCCCTCTAGGCGGGCGAGGGGCTCGCCTGCGCTCATAGGCGGAAGCGGAACGCTGGACCGCCCGTCCCAGAGGTGCGTTCGGTCCGCGCCTGACGGAGGACAATGGTGTCGCCCGCCTTGAGCTCGCCACTCACCACTTCGGTGTAGTTGCTATCGCTGATGCCGGTGCGGATCTGCACGGGCACGAGAAGTTTACCTTGCTCCAGGCGGTAGACCGTCCTGGTGCCAGGAGGTTCGGGGCGCTGGGAGCGCGCGAACGGGGCTTCACGCTCGCTCTGGGGCACGAAGCGCAATGCGGCGTTGGGAACGCGCAGAGCATTTTCTCGGGTGCGCAGAGTGATGTAGACATGGGCGGTCATCCCGGGAAGGAGTATGCCCTCCGGATTGTCCGCCGTGACTACGACGTTGTAGGTCACCACGTTCTGCTGCACTGTAGGGTTGAGGCGTATCTGGCTGACGATGCCGACAAAAGTCTGCTCCGGGAACGCGTCGACGGTGAAGCGCACCTGTTGGCCGATCTGAATGGCGCCCACGTCGGCTTCTGCCACCGCTGCATAGATCTGCATCTGCTTCAAGTCTTTGGCGATCTGGAACAGGGTGGGCGTCTGGAAGCTGGCGGCCACGGTCTGGCCCACGTCCACGTTGCGGGCCACCACGATACCCGAGATGGGGGAGCGAATCACGGAATAGCGCAGATTGACCTGCTCCCGTTCGAGCTGGGCCCGGGCCGCCGCTACCTGCGCTTCGGCCGCCTCGGTTTCCTTAATGGCGTCGTCCAACTGGGCCTGGTGTACGAAGCCCTTGGCCACCAGTTCCCGGGTGCGGCGCTCTTTCACCTGGGCGAGCCGTAGGCTCGCCTCGGCGCTCGCTAGGTCGGCCTGGCGTTGAGCGATGGCCGCCTGGATGAGGGCGGGGTCCAGCTCGGCCAGGACCTGGCCAGCTTTCACCTGGTCGTTGAAGTCGACGTAAATTCTATGGACCGTACCTGAGATCTGGGTGCCTACGTTGACCAGAATCACCGGGTTCAAGGTACCGTTGGCGGCGATGGTCTGAACGATGTCACCCCGGTCGACGATGGCGGTCACATAAGGCGGGCGGTCGTTGACGCGATGGAGGTACTCCCAGCCGCCGGCGGCCGCGGCCAACGCCAGGGCCGCGACGAAAAGCATCGCTTTGATTCGCATCGAATTCCGGGGCCGGAGTGAAAGGCATCTACCTTGCCTGATTATAACCAACCGCCTGCCGGCCGAGGCGCCCTTGGCCAGGCGATTGGCTCAGGCAACGCCAGGATTGCCTTTAACACCGACCAGCTTGGGCAAGTTAAGTTTCGGCGTAGGGATTGTTTTCCGGTCCCTCAAGTAACGGGCCACCACTTCCCAGACGGGTTCTCCCGTCGCGCCCTCGGCCACCGGCGCCCATCCCGCCACTTTGTACTTTTTGGCCGGATCAAGGGGCTTACCCCTCAGGGTCATGTTGCTAATGCGGCGACCGATGGTCTCGTTAGGGGAACAGGTGTATTGGAGACCGCCAACCCGCACCATGTCTCCGCCTTGTTGAAGGTAAGGATCGGGATTGAACAGATTGTCGCACACGTCCTCCAGAATCATTTTGATCTGCTCTCCGCTCAGCTCATTGAGGGTGGTGTAGGGATAGGTGATGGCGGTTTGATCCATGAGCCGCTCCATGGTGATGGGTTCCCCCGGCAGGATGGTGGTGCCCCAGCGGAAGCCTGGAGAGAAGGCAATCTCCGCCCCCTTGACGGCCATCAGGGCGTCCAGGATCACTTGGTCGAAGGAGCCGTTGAAGTTGCCGCGCCGATAGAGGAGCCCTTCGCTCACCGCCAGCTTCTCCTGGAGCCGTTCTTCGTAGGGGGCACGGAGGCTGCGGATCAACCGTTCCATGTCCGGGTCCGGCGGCAGGAGATTGGCGAAGACCGGGACGAGCCGGTAGCGGTAATCGGCCACCTTTCCTCCTTTCACCTCCAGGTCCAGCACGCCCAGAAACTTGCCGTTGGAACCCCCGTTGGTGACCAGGGTCCGGCCGCTGGCGTTCTTGACTACCGAGGGCTGGGGGACCCCGTCATGGGTGTGCCCGCCCAGGATGACGTCGATGCCAGTCACTCGGGTGGCCAGCTTCAGGTCCACGTCCATGCCGTTGTGGGAGAGAAGCACCACCACCTGGGCGCCTTTGCCTCGTACCTCTTCCACCAGCTTCTGCAGCCGCTCGTCCTGGATACCAAAAGACCATTCGGGAACCATGTAACGGGGATTGGCGATGGGGGTGTAAGGGAAAGCCTGGCCGATGATCGCCACCGGTACCCCGTTTATTTCCCGAATCACGTAGGGCTCGAAGACCGGATCGCCGAAATCGGTGGTCTTGACGTTTTGGGCGACGAAGGCGACTTTGCCTTTGAAGTCTTTTTCCACCACCTCCTTCACCCGCTCGGCGCCCAGGGTGAACTCCCAGTGGGCGGTCATGATGTCCACCCCCAGTTGCAGGCAGGCGTCCACCATGTCCTGGCCCTGGGTCCAGAGGGCTGTGGCCGAGCCTTGCCACGTGTCGCCGCCGTCCAGAAGGAGGGCACCGGGTCGCTCCGCACGGAGCCATTTCACCAACGTAGCGAGATGGGCGAAACCGCCCACCTTGCCGTAGGTGCGTGCCGCCTGGACGAAGTCCAAGTGGGTGAAGGCGTGGGCCTCTCGGGTACCGGGCCGGATGCCGTAGTGCTTGAGCAGCGCTTCCCCCACCAGGTGGGGTGGCTGACCCGCAGCGGCCCCCACACCGATGTTGACGCTCGGCTCCCGGAAATAGATGGGCAGAAGCTGGGCGTGGCAGTCGGTCATGTGCAGCAGGCTCACCTGCCCGAAGCGGGGGATTCGATAGAACGTTTCCGGCTGGGCTTCGGCCAAGGCCGAGCGGCTTCCCAAGGGCAGGCCCGCTGCGGCGGCAGTGGCCAGGACCTGAAGAAACTCGCGCCGGGTCATGGACATGGACATCCTCCTGGGTTTTTACTGGGGCTTTTTGAAAACGAAAAGCCCGAGAGCTTGCTCCCGGGCCTTCGGCTTACGCCAGAATGGTGGTCGGCTGGCGCATGGCTCTCCTGCGGAAAGCCCAGCCTGGCCGATCAGCCAACGGTGGTCTCGATGCTGTCGGATTCGCCCTTGTTGTCGATCCAGCTCACCTTCACCTTGTCGCCTGCCTTGGCGCCCTTCACCCGGAAGCCCAAGAACGGGTTCCTGGAAACCGCCTGGCTCCACTGAGCATCCAGGACCGGTTTGCCGTTAAGCGTGGCGGTCACATTGGTGATGAAGTGGGCGGGAACAGGTTGACCGGTCTTGGGGTCCTTGCGCTGGCCGGTTTCCATGGGATGGTTGATCAGCAATTTCACGTCGGCCACGTCGCCCTGCATGGTGGCCCGGATTTTCATGCTCGCCATGATGTCGTCCTCCTGGGAATCGCTCTTTTGCGAGTACCGGTTAGCCGCCGCACCCGCCGATGGTGACCTTGACCTCTTTCGAGGCCACATAATGCTTTCCACCCGCGGTCACCAGCGCCATCACATTGGAGGTCTGGCCCATCTTGATGCGAAAGCTCACATAACCTTCCGCCCCGTTGCCCAGGTTAAAACTGCCGGTCAGCGGGAACGGGTTTTTCTCTGCGATCACGGCGATGCGCTCGGTTCCGGCGATCTTGCTGGTCACCTCCACAGGTACCACGGCGCCGTTTTCGGCGATGTCGGGGGCCTTGATCACGATGTCGGCAGACTCGATCGGAGCGCCAACGCCGATCGTCTTCAGCACATCCTCCACCTTTTTCGCCTCGAAAGCGGCCTTGTTCCATTCGGCTGCCAAGACGGCTTTGGGCCGAATCAACCCCGCTGCCGCGGCCACTGCCAGGGTGCCTGCGGCTCCCGTGCCTTTCAGGATCGCTCTACGCAATGGATTCATGGCTCTCTCCTCCTTTGGCCGGACTGCGGATCCGACACTCTTCCTGGGACAAAGAATTAGCATAACTTAATTTTCTGCGACGTCAAAGCCCCGGTCGCCCGAAAAAAATCGCTTTCCTTTCCAATAGTTATGCCTAATTCGAGGATAAACTCCGTTTATGGCACTTGGGTTCTTGCAATAGCCTGCGTCCCGTTGCAGGGTCAATATAGTAAACGCACCTGCTAGACAAAAAATTCCCTGAGTCCTTTCAACGGACCGCTTCCCGTTGCAGGGCTGCCAGCTCTCGCCGCAACTCCCGCAGCCGGGCCTCGACGATGGAGAGTTGATAAAAGTCTCCTCCGCTACGAGCGGCAAGCTCTAACTGCTGCACGGCGCCGCTCAGGTCTCCTTCCCGGACATAGGCTTCCGCCTGGGCACGATGGGCGGCGAGCGGCTCCCCCCGTGCCCCGTGCGCTTCGGCCTGTAGCCGGTAGAGGCGGGGATCGTCGGGGAAGTATTCGAGCTGGCTCGAGACGAACCGCACCGCCGCCTCGGCTTGTCCGTCGGCGAGAAGCGCCCGGGCGTAATCGTAAACAAGGGCCCGGTGTTGGGGGAAAGTGGCTAAGGCTTTCCGGTAGTGTTCGAGTGCTTCCGAGCGCTTTCCCTGGGCGAGGAGCAGTTCGCCCGCCAGCGTTTCCACCATCGGGTGGGCCGGGAAGTGGCCGCGCAGCGCCTTAAGTTCTGCCTCGGCCCGGGAAAGCTGCTGGGCCCGGACCAGCGCCCGCGCCAACCCATAGCGGGTCGCCATTTCGTGGGCGTACTTTTTCTCCCTGATCCATGCCTCGAAGTCCCTTACCGCATCCAGGGCTGGGCCTTGCATGGCTTGCAGCTTGGCGCGGATCAGGAAAAAGTCAGCGCTGTCCGGCACCTGCCGGTAGGGCAGAGACTGGACTCGGTTCTGGATGTCGGCGATGCGCTCGTAGGTGAGGGGGTGGGTACGCAGGTAGGCTGGAGCCGCCGATTCCTGAAACCGGCCCGCCCGCTGCAGCTTTTCGAAAAAAGCGGGCATGGCACGGGGGTCGAAGCCGGCGCGCTCCAGGATTTGGAGCCCGACCCGGTCAGCCTCCCGTTCCGCGTCCCGGGAGAAGTTGAGTTGGGCCTGGATCGCCGCCGCCTGGGAAGTGACGATGGCTGCTTCGGCCACCTGCGGGTTGGAGCGGGCGGCCAGGATGGCAAGCGCCAGCGCCGCCAGCGTAGGCAGGGTGGCTTGCTCTTGTTTGGCGATCATGCGGGCGATGTGGTGCTGGGTGACGTGGGCGATTTCGTGGGCAAGCACCCCAGCCACCTCCGACTCGGACTGGGCGGCAAGCAATAGCCCCGTGTGCACGATGATCACTCCGCCTACGAACGCGGCGGCGTTGATAGAGGGATCCTTGATCAGGAAAAAGCGGAAGTTCTGGCGCGCCCCCGGGCTGTTAGCGACTAGGCGATGGCCCAGGGCGTTCAAGTAGTCGGAGAGCTCCGCATCGTCCACCAGGGCGGGGCTGCGCCGGATTTCTCGGACGATTTCGTCGGCGATACGCTGCTCGAGCTGGGGGCTCAATTGGGCGGCCGCGGTGTCTCCCAGCTCCGGCAGTTGCTGGGCGCTCACCACGGCCGCTGCCCCCAGGCACACACCCACGATCAGGTGACGCAGTTTCATACTGCTCGGTATGATTGGGACAGGCGGGCGGAGTTCAATCGATGGAGGCGCTATCATGACACAGGGACTGACCCATTTCGACGCGAGCGGCCAGGCCCACATGGTGGATGTGGGGGAAAAAGCGGAAACCCGCCGCGTGGCGCGGGCAGCGGGGACGATCTGCATGCGGCCAGAGACGCTGAAACTCATCCTGGAAGGCGGGGCCAAGAAGGGCGACGTGCTGGCAGTGGCCCGCATCGCCGGCATCCAAGCGTCCAAGCGCACGGCAGAGCTCATTCCCCTATGCCACCCCGTGGCCCTCACTCGCATCCAGGTGGAGTTCGTCATCGACGAGAAGCGCAGCGCCGTCGATTGCCAGGTGACCGCCGAGACCGTGGGGCGCACGGGCGTGGAAATGGAGGCGCTCACCGCGGTGAGCGTCGCTCTGCTTACGGTCTACGACATGTGCAAGGCGGTGGACCGGGGCATGCGGCTGGAGGCAATCCGGCTGCTCGAGAAGCAGGGCGGCAAGTCGGGCCATTGGATCGGGAGTTGAGCTCTCTCCTTTCGACTTTGTCGCGCGGGGGTGGCGATGGACAAGATCGGCAAATACCAGGTGGTGCGCAAGATCGGCAGCGGCGCCACCAGCGCTGTCTACCTGTGCCTCGACCCCTTCACCCAGCGGGAGGTGGCGATCAAGCTGATCTACCCCGAGGCGCTCAAGGACAAGGCCAAGGGCAAGCTCTACCGCAAGCTGTTTCTGACCGAGGCTTCCCTCGCGGGCAAGCTCAAACACCCCCACATCGTCGAGATCATCGACGCGGTGGTGGAGGAAGAGCAAAGCTATATCGTCATGGAATACGTGCCGGGCTCCACCCTGGAGCGGTTTTGCGAGGTGGACAGCCTGCTCCCCCTCTCTGACGTGATCGAGATCATTTACAAGTGCTGCAAGGCCCTCGACTACGCCCAGCGCCACGGCGTGATCCACCGGGACATCAAGCCGGCTAACATCCTCCTTCCCGGCGGCACGGACATCAAGATCTCGGACTTCGGGGCGGCCATCACGGCGGACTCCCTGCATACCACCCAGATCAGCGCCGTGGGCTCGCCCGCCTACATGTCGCCCCAACAGATCAAGGAACATCCGCTCACTCACCAGACCGACATCTACTCCCTGGGCGTGGTGATGTACAAGGCCCTCACGGGACGGCTTCCCTTCAGCGCCAGCACCAACGTGAGCATGATCTACCAGATTCTGAACGCCGAGCCGCCCAAGCCGAGCAGCCTGCGGCCGGAGATTCCCCCGGCTCTGGACGCGGTCGTGCTCAAGGCCATGGCCAAGGACTTGGAGGGGCGCTACCAGTCGTGGGAACAGTTCGCCCGCGACCTGGCGAACGTCCACGAGCTGGTGAAAGGCTCGGTGCAGGAGATCTCAGACACCGAAAAATTCAATGCCCTGCGCTCTCTCCCGTTCTTTCGGGAGTTTACGGATGTGGAGCTATGGGAAGTCGTGCGCATCAGTTCGTGGCACCGTTATCCCCAAGGCACCACGCTGATCCGCGAGGGCGACAGCGGCAGCTCGTTTTACGTCCTCACCTCGGGCGAAGTGAGCGTCACCGTGGATGGAAAGCTGCTCAACATGCTCAAAGCGGGGGACTGCTTCGGGGAGATGGCCTATCTCGCCCGGCGCGCGTTTACTCGCTCCGCCACGGTGGCTACGCTCACCGAGGTGACGGTGGTGGAAATCGACGCCGAGATGTTGAACAACGCCTCCGTGGCCTGCCGCCAGAAGTTCAATGGTGCCTTCCTGGGCATCCTGGTGGATCGGCTGGCCATGGCCAACGCACGGCTCTCCCAACTCCTCGCCGAGCGCCAGATCACGCTGCTTTGAGCGTCTGGGGATAGATGGTTCGTACAGCGGCTGCCGGGGAAGGGGTAACCCTAGCGCTCATTTTCCCAGCGCCGGAGAGCTGAAATAGTGCTCCATCAGGCTGCGGTCCCGCCACAGCTTTTCGTCTAGGAGTGCAGCCGGGACTTTATACCGATGCGCTGGGTCCACGGGCATCTCCTGGACGATGCGCTCGATGTCCTCATAGGCAATTTTTCGCAGCAGCCCCCCTCCCGAGGTCTCGCGGACGATCATGAATTTCTCGTAGGTGCGCAAGACGTGGAAATTCGCCGGCCGAGTCTTGCCGGTGGCGGCATCGCGCCATGTCACTGTATAGCGGGTGTCCTCCTTGAAGTGGCTCTTGTCCACGGTGGCCTCCGTGCATTAGGAAATGCTAATTTAGCATAGTGGGCCTGCTGCCTCAATCGACCTTATTCCCTATAAAAGAGAAGGGCGAGGTCTATAAAAAAATTCCTTTGCTGAGAACGATTTTGTTTTGCACAATAGCAACCTTTTCGCGATTCCTACCCATGAGCGCAGTTCCGTCCGAGCGTTTCCCCGAGCCGGTCCGGGAGGTGAAGGCCACCACCTGCTACATGTGCGCCTGCCGCTGCGGCATCCGGGTGCACGTGGTGAACGGCGAGGTGCGCTACATCGAGGGCAATCCGGCCCATCCCCTGAACAAAGGCGTCATTTGCGCCAAGGGATCCTCCGGCATCATGAAGCAGTACTCTCCGGCCCGGCTCACCCGTCCCCTCTTACGCAAGGCGGGCGCCGAGCGGGGTAGCGGCCAGTTCGAACCCATCTCCTGGGAGCAGGCCTTCTCCATCTTGGAGGAGCGGCTGCGAAAAATCCGGGAAACCGACCCCAAGAAGTTTGCCTTGTTCACCGGCCGCGACCAGATGCAGGCCCTCACGGGTCTCTTCGCCAAGCAGTTCGGCACTCCCAACTACGCCGCCCATGGCGGCTTCTGCTCGGTGAACATGGCAGCGGGCCTGATCTATACCATCGGCGGCTCTTTCTGGGAATTCGGTGGCCCGGACTTGGAGCGAGCCAGGCTGTTCGTGATGATCGGCACGGCGGAGGATCATCATTCTAATCCCCTCAAGATCGCCATCTCCAAGTTCAAGCGTTCCGGCGGGCGATTTATCTCCATCAACCCCGTGCGCACCGGCTACTCCGCTATCGCCGATGAATGGGTACCTGTGAAACCCGGCACCGACGGGGCGCTGCTGCTTGCCATCGTCCACGAGATCATTGCCCAGGGGCTCTACGATCGGCAGTTCCTCACCCGCTACACCAACGCGGCCCAATTGGTGAACGTGGATGAGACCTCCGACAAGTATGGGCTGTTCGTTCGGGTGAACGAGGAGGAGGTGGACTATGCGAGCTGCATCGATCCCCAGAACAAGCTATGGTGGGACCGCTTCACCAACAGGGCTGTGCTGAGCCACACTGAGGGGGCGGACCCGTACCTCTTGGGCAGCTTCAAACTGCCTGACGGCACACCGGTCAAGCCCGCGTTCCAGCTTCTAGAGGAGCGGGTGCGGCCGTATACGCCGGAGTGGGCGGAAGGCATCAGCGGCGTGCCCGCTGCCACCATCCGGCGGCTCGCGTATGAAATGGGCATCACCGCCAGGGACGAGAGAATCGAGCTGCCCATTCCATGGACCGACAGCTGGGGCCAGGAACACGAATCGGTTACCGGCAACCCGGTGGCGTTCCATGCCATGCGGGGTCTCGCTGCGCATTCCAACGGCTTTCACACCATCCGGGCCCTCGGCATCCTGATGACCTTGCTTGGCACCATCGATCGTCCCGGCGGTTTTCGCCACAAGGCCCCGTTTCCGCGGCCCATTCCCCCTTGTGCGAAGACCCCTACCGGCCCGGAGGCGGTACAACCCGGCAAGCCCCTGGGGGGCATGGCCCTCGGCTGGCCCGCCGGCCCCGACGATCTCTTTGTCAACCCCGATGGCTCGCCGGTGCGAATCGACAAAGGGTTCTCTTGGGAGTATCCCTTGTCGGTGCACGGGCTCATGCACAACGTCATCACCAACGCCTGGCGTGGTGACCCGTACCGCATTGACACGCTGCTTATCTTCATGGCCAACATGGCCTGGAACTCCACCATGAACACGGTGGAAGTGCGCAGGATGCTCAACGACAAAGACGAAAACGGTGAATACAAGATTCCGTTCCTGGTGGTGTGCGATGCATTCCAGTCAGAGATGGTGGCCTACGCCGACCTGGTACTGCCCGACACCACCTATCTTGAGCGCCACGACGTGATGTCCATGCTGGACCGGCCCATCTCCGAGTTCGATGGTCCAGTGGATGCGGTGCGCATCCCTGTGGTGCCGCCCAAGGGGGAATGCAAGCCGTTCCAAGAGGTACTGATCGAGTTGGCGAGTCGGTTGAAGCTGCCTGCCTTCGTGAACGCCGACGGCTCGCGCAAATTCCGCGACTACCCAGATTTCATCATCAATTACGAAACGGAGCCCGGCTCTGGGATCGGTTTCCTCGCTGGCTGGCGGGGCAGGGGGGGCGAGAAGTTTATGCGCGGCGAGCCCAACCCCCGGCAATGGGAGATGTACGCCAAGAACAATTGTGTCTTCCACTACAAGCTGCCGCCGAGCTATCAGTACATGCGCAACTGGAACAAGGGCTACTTGGAGTGGGCCCAGCGGGCGCGCATCATCCGCTACTCGGACCCGATCCTGATCCACGTGTACTCCGAGGTGCTGCAAAAGTTCCGCCTGGCGGCCCAGGGCAAGTGGCCCGGGCGCAAACCGCCAGCCCACCTGAAAAAGCGGATCGAAACCTACTTCGATCCGCTGCCCTTCTATTACGAGCCGCTGGAGACCCGGGTTACGGATACCGGGCGCTATCCGCTCAACGCCGTCACCCAACGGCCCATGGCCATGTACCACTCCTGGGACTCCCAGAACGCCTGGCTGCGGCAGATCCATACCCACAACTACCTGTTCGTCAACCCCCGCGCTGCCCGCGCCCAGGGCATCGAAGACGGAGATTGGATCTGGGTGGAAAGCCCGTGGGGTCGGGTACGCTGCATGTGCCGCTTCAGCGAGGCGGTGGAGCCTGGTACGGTGTGGACTTGGAACGCCATTGGCAAGGCGGCCGGGGCTTGGCATCTCGCCCCCGATGCCAACGAGTTCCGCAAGGGATTCCTACTGAACCCACTGATCACCGAGGAGCTGCCCGACCTGGAAGGCGCACGCGTGTCCAATTCCGATCCGGTGACCGGTCAGGCCGACTGGTACGACGTGCGGGTGCGCATCTACAAAGCTGCCGCGGACGAACCCAGGGAGGTTTGGCCCCAGTACGACCCGGTGCCGCCAGCGCCTGGGACCGTCCCGGCAAGACCCCGCTGGCTAGCGTTCGTGGCGGGAAGGGGAGAGTGGAAGTGACGGAGATTCTCCCATGACGCAGCTTGCCTTGGTGATCGACCTGAACGTGTGCGTGGGCTGCCACGCCTGCGTCACGAGCTGCAAGGAGTGGAACACTTCGGGTCAGGCCGGCTATCTGTCGGATGACCGGCCCTACGAGGCCGACCCGACTGGCTGCTTCTTCAACCGAGTCCAGACCTTCGAGGTGGGGGAGTATCCCCACACGGAAACCGTGCATTTCCCCAAGTCTTGCCTGCACTGTGAGGACCCGCCTTGCGTGCCGGTGTGTCCCACCGGTGCCAGTTACAAACGGGCGGAGGACGGCATCGTCCTAGTGGACTACGACAAGTGCATCGGCTGCAAATACTGCTCCTGGGCCTGCCCCTATGGCGTGCGGGAGCTGGACGAGCACCAGAAGGTGATGAAGAAGTGCACCTTGTGCGTAGACCGCATCTACGATGAGCGACTCCCGCCTGCGGAGCGCCAGCCCGCCTGCGTGCTCGCTTGCCCCACCCACGCACGGCTGTTCGGCGACATTCATGATCCCGAATCGGAGGTATCCAGGGCGATCCGGGAAAACGCCGGCTATACCCTGATGCCGGAATGGGGTACCCGCCCCGCCAACCACTATCTGCCGCGGCGCAAGACCCGGCTGGAAATCCGGGCCGAGGATCTGCAGCGGGCCGACAATCCCCTCAAGATCGACGGCAAGCTGCCCAAGCCCGCCCTGAAAGAACCCTCCCTGGACGATGTGACGAGCTGGTAAGACCTGGGCGCGTCCGCCGTCCCGCCGATGCCACCGGTGCGCATGGGTCGGCGAGCCAGGACCGCCCGCTGGCACGAAAACCGAACCCATGCATCCCCCCTTTTCCGTCATCTTCCTGACGACCCTGATCGGCGCCGGCCAGGGGTTGTATATGGCCCTCTATTTCGTCGATCTGGGCGCTCGGCTTGAAAAGCTCCCACCCATGGACGACGTCTCCTTCCATGCCTTAGGCGGGCTCATCACCCTCGTGCTTCTTGCCGCAGGCCTCCTCGCTTCTTTTTTCCACTTGGGGCATCCCGAACGGGCGTGGCGCTCCGCCGCCCGATGGCGCACCTCTTGGCTTTCCCGGGAGGTGATCGTGCTGCCCTTGTTCATGGCCCTTGTCTTCCTGTGGAGTCTGGGCAAGTGGCTCGGCTGGCCCGGCATGGCGCTTCTCGGGGTCGTGACCGTAATCGTTTCTGTGGCACTTTTCGTGTGCACGGGCATGATCTATGCGAGCATCAAATTTCTCCAGGAATGGCATTCGCCGCTTACGGTGGTGAACTATCTCCTGCTTGGCTCGGCCTCCGGTTTCACCTTGAGCACGGCCTGGGCGGCCTGGCATGGACAAAGCAATGTCATCTTCCTGGGCGCCTGCGCCATGGCCCTCACCCTGACTGCCTTCCTCACCCGCAGCGCTGCCCTGGTGCGCAATGCCCGCTTGAAGCCCAAATCGTCCCTCCAGAGCGCCATCGGCGTTCGCCACAGCCGGATCGTGCAGAAGTCCCAGGGATTCATGGGGGGCTCCTTCAATACCCGGGAGTTTTTCCATGGGAAGCCCCCGGCGGTCCTCAAACACGTCAAATGGGCGTTTCTGCTACTCGCTTTCCTCGTGCCCCTCATTCTCCTGGCTGCAGGCCTGTACGCCATGGCCGCCGGCCAGCAGGGGCCCTCTTTTTCCCTGCTGGCGGCCGCCTTCGCCGTTCAATACTTAGGCTTGGTGGCGGAACGCTGGTTTTTCTTCGCCCAGGCCAATCATCCACAAAATCTTTATTATCAAGTAGTTTCTTGAGGGCTGAGGGAAGGCTTTCCACCTTGCTCCCAGAGGGAAGACGCATTAGAATTTTCTAATATCTTGGATTTTGAACGATGCACCGGGTCCGCGAGATCGAAAGCCATGAACTTGCTGCCTTGACCGCTCGGGGCCCGGTGCAGCTTCTGGACGTGCGTACCGGGGAAGAAGTGGCACGGGGCATGATCGAAGGGGCGATACACATCCCGCTGGCGTTGCTGCCCCTGCGGGTAGGCGAGCTGGACCCGGGCACGGTCACGGTCGTCTATTGCCGATCGGGCGCTCGTTCGGCTCAGGCGTGCGCTTATCTCGCAGCCCAGGGATTTGCTCATTCGTATAATTTGAAAGGTGGGATACTCGAATGGGTACGCTCGGGTGGTACCGTGGCCCTGCCGGGCTGAACCTGAAGTGTCCCGTGTTTGTTCGAGGACTTTACATCGGTTGTTCGATCATCTGGAAGGAGACACCATGAATTTCGACAAGGAACTGGATGCTCGCGGCCTCAACTGCCCGCTGCCCATCCTGCGCACCAAAAAATCCCTAGCCGACATGAAATCCGGGCAGATCCTCAAGATCTTGGCGACCGATCCGGGCTCGGTGAAGGACTTCCAGGCCTTTTCCAAGCAAACCGGCAATGAGCTATTGAACTCGACGGAAGTCAACGGCGAATTCCATTTCTGGCTCAAGAAGAAATAGCCCACTGCCGATCGCCCACCGCCGGGCCGCACGCAAATGGACGGGAGGAGGATTCGATGGACGAGCAAAAGAAGCTCGCGCTGATTGCCACCAAGGGCACCCTCGACTGGGCGTATCCGCCCTTCATTCTCGCGTCGACCGGCGCTGCTCTGGGCTACGAGGTGAAGATATTTTTCACTTTCTATGGCCTGCAGTTGCTGCGCAAGGACCTCTCGGACCTGAAGGTGAGCCCTCTGGGCAACCCGGCCATGCCCATGAAGATGCCCTTCGGTCCCAAGTGGTTTCGCAGCATCAACTGGAAAATTCCCAACGCGGTGCAGGCCTTGGTCCCCGGTTTCGAGTCCCTGGCGAGTGCCCTCATGAAACAGACGATCCGGCAAAAAGGAGTCGCCCCGATTCCGGAACTGCGGGAGCTGTGCTTGGAGGCAGGGGTGACTTTTATCGGCTGCGAAATGACGGTGGATCTCTTCGGCTTCAGTCACGAGGACTTTATCGACGGCATCGAGTATGGGGGTGCCGCCACCTTCTTCGAATTTGCCGGGGAGTCGGACGTGTGCTTGTTCATTTGAGGTTCGAAGCGGCGGGAATCGGGAAGCCTCTTGGCACGCACCGAACTCCTTGATTCGATCATAAGGAAATTCGATCGATTCCGGGGGTTGTAACCGACAGCCGGCTGGCTTACTATTGCAATATTAGCAGCTTCTAATAATCCATCTCGTTCAGGACGGCTACTCGTCCTTTCTGGTGAGGAGGCATCGATGGCGACGTACGCCGAGATGCAGGAGATCTTCGACGATATCCGTAGCGATTTTCGCTACGACCACGAGCTGAACGGCTGTCTCAACTGCGGCATCTGCACCGCCACCTGTCCCTCGGCCCAGTTCTACGATTACAGCCCTCGGGAAATCGTCCAGCTCCTGTGGACCGAGAACGTGGAACAGATCTACGACGCGATGCAGGAGAAGATCTGGGCCTGTGCTCAGTGCATGACCTGCGCCGCGCGCTGCCCGTTCAAGAATTCGCCCGGGGGACTGGTGGCCATCATGCGGGAAGTGGCCATCAAGCATGGGATGCAGTCGGCGAAGGATGTGCTGCGCCCCTTTGGGCGGGTGATGCTCAAGCTCATCACCACCGGCAACCAGCTCTCGCCGGATATGATTCAGCCGGATCATTTCCCTGATTGGGGTCCCAACATCCAGAAGGTGGAAGGCGACCTGAAGACCCTGCGCAAGGCGATTCCGATGAAGACTCTCCAGACGACCGAAACGGCCTGGGAGGTCTCTCTCAAGACGTCCATCGAGATGTACACCATCTGGGAGATGACTGGCGTCCTCAAGTCCCTGGAAACGATGGACGAAAACCTGTACGACGTGATCGAGGACTTCATCGACGAGAAGAAAGAGGAATACGAGGAGTGGCTCGAGGAACAGGAGCAGGACTAATCCGGGCGCCGCACACCTTATAGGAGACATGAACATGAGCAACCCGTTTTCTCTTCCCTCTGACGGTAGCGGCATCGCCGGCCACGGGTCGTTCTTCCAGCCGACCAACCTATCCAAGGAGGAGGCCGAAAAGGCTACCGAGTGGGTGCGCAAGCACGTGGATCGGCGCACCATCGATTTGGGCGAGCGCATGGATGATGTGCGCGAGCATTTGTGGGAGCTGGAAAAGGATGGCGAGATCATCGTCCACCGCGTGACCGACGCCCATCAGCCGATAGAGGTGCAGACGCTCTTCGGCTGGACCAAGAAAATTCCCACGGTGCGGCTCTGGCACCACAAATCCTGCGGCCAGTGCGGCAACATTCCGGGCTATCCGACGTCCTTGCTCTGGACCATGAATCAGCTCGGGTTTGTCCCTGGACGGGACTATCTGGACGAAACTGACCAGACTTCCTGCACCGCCTGGAACTACCACGGCTCGGGCATCGGCAACGTAGAGTCCCTCGCCGCCGTTTTTCTGCGCAATTTCCACCAGGCTTACGTCTCCGGCAAGCAGCACGGCCACGACCTGGGACACTTCTATCCCCTGGTCCACTGCGGTACATCCTTCGGCAACTACAAGGAGATCCGCAAGTACCTGCTCGAATCCGCCGAGCTGCGGGAGCGGGTGAAGAAGATCCTGGCCAAGCTCGGGCGCTTGGTGGACGGCAAGCTGGTGATTCCGGAGGAGATCGTGCACTACTCCGAGTGGGTGCATGTGATGCGCCATCGCATCGCCTCGGAGCTGCAGAAGATCGACGTTTCCCACATCCGCGTTGTCATGCACGCTGCCTGCCACTACTACAAGATGGTTCACGAAGACGCGATCTACGACCCGACGGTCCTGGGGGGCAACCGTACCGCGGTGGGCACCTCCGTCGCCCAGGCCCTCGGCGCCCAGGTGATCGATTATTCCACCTGGTACGACTGCTGTGGCTTCGGCTTCCGTCATATCATCTCCGAGCGGGAGTTCACCCGTTCCTTCACCATGGATCGCAAGATTCGGGTGGCAGTGGAGGAAGCCAAGGCCGACGTGATGATCGGCAACGACACAGGGTGCATCACCACCATGGATAAAAACCAGTGGATCGGACGCGCCCACGGCCAGAACTTCCAGATTCCGGTGATGGCCGACATTCAGTTCGCGGCGCTTGCCTGCGGGGCCGACCCGTTCAAGATCGTGCAGCTCCAGTGGCACGCAAGCCCGTGCGAGGAGCTGGTGGAAAAGATGGGCATCTCCTGGACCGAAGCGAAAAGGAACTTTGAGGCCTACCTCCAGGAGGTCAAGGCCGGCCGGATCGAGCACCTCTACGACCCCAAACTCGCTGGGAGCATGGCGGCATGACGGAAAAGACTGTGCTAGTGGTGGGCGGGCCCCACCGGGTTGTCGGCAGCGGCGGCGGTGGCTTCGGTGGGCCAGCGGGTCGTGCTGGTAGAAAAGGAGAATATTTTGGGGGGCGCGCCGATCCTCTCCGGCTACGCCAAGCTAGTCCCCTCCGGGGAATGGGCCAAAGATGCCATCGGTCGCATGGTCAAGCGCGTGGTGGAGAATCCGCTGGTCACCGTTCACAAGGGGACCAAGGTGACGAAGGTAGAGGGCAGCCACGGCGACTTCACGGCGACGCTGTCCAATGGCCAGACGATCAAGTGCGGCGCTATCATCCTCGGTACCGGCTTCACCCACTTTGACTCCATCAACAAACCCGAATGGGGTTTCGGCACCTTCGAGGACGTGGTGACCACCACCCAAGTGGAGCAGATGGTGGCCGCTGGCAAAATCTATTGTCCGTCCGACGGACGGGTACCGGAACGGGTGGCGATCTTGCTGTGCGTGGGTTCCCGTGACCGGCAGATCGGGCGGGAGTGGTGCTCCAAGATCTGTTGCACCGTTTCCGCCAATCTGGCGATAGAGATCAAGGAGATCTCCCCCAAGACGGACGTTTTCATCTACTACATGGACATCCGTACCTTCGGGCTGTACGAGGACAAGTATTACTGGAAATCCCAGGAAGAGTTCAAGACCAAGTTCGTGAAGGCGCGCATCGCCGAGGTCACTCAAGGACCTGACGGCCGGCTCTTGGTGAAAGGGGAGGATACCCTGGTCAAGCGCCCCATCGTGATCCCCATGGACCTAGTGGTCCACGCCATCGGCATGGACCCGAATCTGGACAATCCAGAAATCGCTCGGGTGTTTGGAGTGGGGCTGGAGAAGCATGGCTTCCTCGAGCGCGGCGAGCACTACACCAGCTCCTTCAGCAGCACCCGTCGCGGCATTTACGTGGGCGGGGCCGCCCTCGGGCCCGAAGACATCGATACCTGCGTCTCCCACGGCCTGGCGATGGCCATGAGGGCGGTCGGAGACCTAAATGCTTTGGTTCACAAAGCAGCGGCGTGAGCTGCCAGCGTCCGAGCGCGACCTGATCGCGCCCGCCGAGCTGCCGGTCGCGCTGGACGATCGGCTGTTTGTTCAGCATCTGGCCGCCCTGCAGGTGAGCCTGGAGGCGAGTGGCGGGATCGAGGCATGCCTGGAGCGGCTCGATGCCAAGCAGCGGCTTTTTGCCGAACTTTTGGGCAAGGGTCGCTGGGCAGGCGTGACGCTCTCCGACACGGAGCGGCTCCTAGGCACCGTGTTTACCGCACGCAGACGCCTCTATCCCTTGCTTGCAGCGGCCGGAGAGGAGTGGCTGCGGCAAGCGCTGCAGACGCTGCTGGAAGGCCCGGGAGAAGTACGCGGGCGGATGGAGCGCTTCGCTGCGGAACTGGTCGTGGCGGCTCGGGATGTTCCCGAAGATGCTCGGCACGCTGCCAAGGCCCGGCGCGCGGCTTTCGATTTCGCCGCCGAGACGCTGCACTTTCTCGACCCGGTGCGCTATCCCCTCATGAGCCGCTGGGTGTGGGATCCGGCGACCCGTAGCGGCGCGCTACGGGAGTTCGTCCGGGAGCGCGACGCCGCGGGCAGTGCGATGCTCGACGCCAGCCCGGAGACGTTCGAGGGCGCACGGGTGTGGCTGAAGGCACGAATCGCCGAGCAAGGGGTGTTCCGAGATGTGCATTTCTGGATCGACTTGATGCTGGCCCAGGCCTACGTGACCTACCTGCGCTCAGTGGCCGAAGGCAACTTGGGAGGTGACTTTGGCCGCGGGGCCCAGCCGGGGGAGCAGTTGAGGAAGCTACTGGGCATCGACTGCTTTGATGGCCGGACGCGGGTGAAAAAGTCCGTATCGGGCGAGCGAAGCTGAAGCGAGGAGCAGGTAAAACCATGCCGATACACGAGAAAGCGCTGCTGGCACCGGAGCAGGTGCTACAGGCGGACAAGCTGGTGGTGGACGGGGTGGACGTTTCCGGGCACTGGAACACCATGATCCTGCCGCGGACGCTCACCGACTACGACGAAGATTTCGAGAAGACCATCCAGGCGTACGGGGGCGGCGAGAACGTACACCGTTGCTGGCAGTGCGGATCGTGCACCAATTCCTGCACTATGTATGCCATCAACATCGATTTCAACCCTCGCTATTGGATCTACCTGGTGCGCTTGGGTCTCAAGGACGAGCTGCTCAAAGACAAAGATATCATCTGGCAATGCGTCTCGTGCAACAAGTGCACCAATATTTGCCCGAAAGATGTGCGGCCGGAAGGGGTGATGAAGGCCATTCAGCACTGGATGGAAGACCAGGGCTACGTGTCGAAAGCCCCTTCCACTCTGTTTGACGAAGAGTTCACCCGCCAGTGCCTGGAGCGAGGGCGCATCGAGGACTCGGAAGTATTGCTCAACTTTTTCAAGCAGACCCGCCAGAACTTGTGGCAACTCGCCACCCGGGGCTGGTTGGGCATTTTCGTCGCTCGCATGAATAAGTGGACCGAGCTTAAAAAGGGTCGCATCGGCCACTACCTTGCCCGCATGCCGATCCTCATGCCGCTCGCCATGGCATGGCACTTGGTGTTCAAGCCGCGCACCCGCTCGTGGGGCCGCACCGGCGAGATCCTACGCCGGTACGTGGAGGAGCAGAAGCGTATCGCCCATGGTTGAGACTTCCCGAGGAGATCGTGATGTCTAAGGTTGCCTATTACCCCGGCTGTGCGCTGGAAGGCTCCGGCGGCCCCTACGACCGCTCCACCCGGGCGCTGGTGAAAGCGCTGGAGCTCCAGATGCACGATCTGGAGGACTGGAACTGTTGCGGAGCCATGGAGGTGAAGAACGTCCATCCTATGCTCCAGACCTACATGTCGGCACGCAACCTGGCGATCGCCAGTGAGAAGATGGGCTTTGATACCGTGATGGCACCCTGCAATGGCTGCTATCACAACCTGAAGAAGGCCGAGTACGAACTCGCTACTTCCGAAGAAGCGCTCAAGACCGTGCAGGATCTGGCCCGGCAGGCTGACGATCCGGTGTACAAGGGGGACGTACGCACTCTTCATTTGCTCGAGTGGCTCATGGAAGAGTTGGGTCCGGAGGGCATCAAGGCGCGTCTCAAGAAGAGCCTGAACGGCATCAAGGTGGCCAACTACTATGGCTGTATGTATACGCGTCCACGGCAGATCTTCCCGGAGAAAGACCGGGGACCGGGTTCCGAGTCCACCCACAAGCCCCACTTCATGGACGATCTGCTTGCGGCGGCCGGGGCGGTGAACGTGGATTTTCCTTTGAAGACTGCCTGTTGTGGTGGTGCCCACACCCTGTCCGACGCGGATACCTCCACCCAACTGGTCCTGAACCTGCTGCAGGCGGCCGAGGAAGCAGGGGCCGAGGTCATCGCCACCGAATGCCCCACCTGCCATTCCGGACTGGAGATGCACCAGGTGCGTGCCGAAACCCAGTTCGGGATCAAGACCAACGTGAAGATCCTGTATTTCACCCAGCTCTTGGGTCTGGCCATGGGGTTGTCGGCGAGAAAGCTCGGGATTCACGAGAACGTGAGCGACTCTCTGGATTTCCTGCACGAAAAGGGGATTATCTGAGCTTGCGGTGAGGGACGGTCGGCGATAGATGCTCCTGCACAGCCGGCACGCGTGCCTTGTGCCGAAGGCTGAGGTAAGCTGACCGCCATGGAATGCAATGGCTGCGAGTTCCGACCCGAGCTGTATTACGATGGGGAATACCAGATCTGGATCCGTGTGGAGAACGACGGGACGGTATCCGTGGGTATGACCGACCTCTCCCAGACCATTGCGGGTCGGATCTTGCATGTGCGGGTACGCCGCCCGGGGACGCTGCGCCCCGCGGGCAAGCCGGTGGCCACCATCGAAAGCGGCAAGTGGGCGGGTCCCGTACCCAATCCCTTCGATTGCACCATCGAGGCGGCCAACCCAGAGGTGCTAAACGATCCGGCGCTGCTCAATCGTGCTCCCTTCGACGCCTGGATTGCGCGGGTGCGGCCCGCCGCCAGTCTAGAACAAGCCCTCGAGGGCTTGGTCACCGGTGAGGCAGCCCGTGCGGGCTACTGCACCCGCGCCCGGCGCGAGGACATCCGCTGCGAAAGGCCCGCGTCCTGATGGCCGAATCCCATTACCTGGACCACGGGGAACAGCGGGTAGTCATCGTGATGACCAGCGGTCCCAGCATGCCCCACCGCTGCGCCACGCCGTTTTATATTGGGGCTCTCCTTGCCTCCATGGACGCGGAGGTGCATATCTTCCTGACCATGGAGGGGGTGCTGCTCGCCCAAAGGGGTGTACCCGAAAATTTGACCGCCATGAAAGGTGGTAAGAAAATCATCGAGTTCATGCGCGAGGCGAAGGCGGCGGGCGTCAGGCTACACCTGTGCAAGCCGGCGATGCCGGGCTACGAGCTGGAAGTGGAGGAGGTGATCGACGAAGTGGACGAGATCTCTCCTGCCGGCGCCTTGGCGGACCTGATCCTCGGCTGCGACAAGACCATGTTTTTCTGAACGACGCGAATAAAGGGGAAGCGACATGGCGACCGTGCGAGGCTGCAACTTTCCTGACGACTTGTACTACAACGTGGAAAACAACGTGTGGGCACGCCGGGAGGCGGATGGCACCCTCACCGTCGGCCTGACCAGCTATGCCTGCTCACTGGCGGGGGAGATCGTTTCGTACACGCCAAAAAAGGTGGGCAAGAGCGTGGAAGTCAACAAGTCCGTGTGCACCGTGGAGTCGGGCAAGTGGGTCGGTCCGGTAAAGGCCCCAGTCTCGGGCGAGGTGGTCGCTATTAACGATGCGGTTCAGGCGAAGCCGGGCACCATCAACGCGGATCCCTACGGGGCGGGTTGGCTGGTCAAAATGAAGCCGAGCCAGTGGGATGCGGAGTCGGCGAATCTCCTGACGGGAGCGGCTGCCGCTCAGGCCTTCGAGGCCAAGATGCAGGCCGACGGCTTCGGTGGTTGCGCTTGAGCATGGGAGCGCACCCGCCGGGACACAAAGGCACGGAAAAACGTTTTTTCCCCTTCCCTATACCTCCGCGGGGAAAAAGGTTGTATGTCCCAATGGCTGAGCATCGTTGAGCGCGTGGAGGCGCTGCAAGACCTAGAGCTGGATACCCGGCTCGTCGAGAGCATGGCCGCTCGCCATGGCGCGCTCAGGGGCGAGCGTGTGGATGGGATCAATTTCTACACCCCCACATTCAAGGCTTATTCCACCTCGGAGATCGCCAGTTGCGGCAAGAGCGCCTGGCCCGCCGTGTCCATCACCGGAGCCGAATGCAAGCTCGCTTGCGACCATTGCAAGGCCAAAATCCTCGAGCCCATGATCCCTGCCCGGACCCCCGATGCCCTGTGGCGGGTGGTGAACGAGCAGATCGCTGCGGGCGCCCGGGGCATGCTGCTCACCGGCGGCTCCAATCACCGCAATGAGGTGGAGTACGGGCCTTTCTACCCTGTGATCCGGCGCATCAAGGACACGTTTCCCGCCTTCAAGATCGCTCTGCACACGGCGCTCGTGAATCGGGACATCGCGCGGCGCATGGAAGATTCTGGAATCGATGCCGCGATGATGGACGTGATCGGTGCCCAGGACACCATCCGTCAGGTCTATCACTTGCGCCGTGACGTGGAGGACTTCGAGGCGTCTCTGGCGTGCCTGACCGAAACTTCCCTCAAGGTGGTGCCCCATATCGTGATCGGCCTCCACTACGGGCGGCTCCTGGGAGAGTGGAACGCCTTGGAGATGCTCAAGCGCCACCCGCCCGATGCGCTCGTGCTGGTGGTGGTGATGCCCTTTTACGCGCCGGCGCACCGCCCTTTCGTGACACCGGATCCTAAAGAGGTGGGAGCCTTTTTCATGGACGCCCGAGAGGCCCTACCCGACACTCCGATCCTCCTGGGTTGCGCCCGCCCGGCGGGCCGCGCCAAGACCGAAATCGATGTCTATGCTGTGCTTGCCGGGCTGAACGGCATCGCCCATCCGGCGGACGGCATGGTGGAGCTGGCGGTGCGCCTGGGACGGGACGTTCGGGTGACACCTGCCTGCTGCTCCATCGCCGTGGGCGACGAAGTGCTCGGGCTGGAGAGCTACAGCAGTGGTCTCACGATCGACATCGATCGTGTAATCGAAGAGGAACGGCGGCGCAGACGAGCTCCGGCCGGCGCCGGTAGGCTCGCCGGAATCCGGGTCGTGGTATCGGCATCGCCGGGCTAAAGGAGGGTAGGTGGCCCCAATCTGGCGCTTGCTCGATACGGGGGTTCGCCGGGCGGCGGAGAACGTGGCTCTCAATCGGGCCCTGCTGGAAGCGCGCCAGGCGGGGGAAGCCCCTCCCACGCTGCGGTTTCTCCAGTTTCTCCCCGCAGCCCTGCTCGGCTACCACCAGAGCGCCGAGCAGGAGCTCGATCTGGAGCGCTGCGCCGCCGAGGGTGTTGCCGTGCAACGGCGCATCACCGGCGGGGGCGCCATCTACATGGACCAAGGCCAGCTCGGCTGGGAGCTCTATCTCTCCCGCCAGGAGCTGGGAACGGCGGACATGGGCGCCATCGCCCGGCGCATCTGCGAGGCGGCGGCGGAAGGCATCCGCGCCCTTGGCGTGGATGCCCAGTACCGGCCCCGCAACGACATCGAGGTGGGCGGGCGCAAGATCTCCGGCACGGGCGGCGCTTTCGATGGAGAGGCGCTCATGTACCAGGGAACCCTGCTAATCGAGTTCGACGTGGAGCGCATGCTGCGGCTGCTGCGCATTCCCGCGGATAAGCTCTCGGACAAAGCGATCAGCTCCGCCCGGGAACGGGTGACGAGCCTCGCCGAGCTGCTGGGCGCTGCACCCTCCCTTGCGGGCATCAAGGCCCGTCTCGCTGAGGCCTTCGCCCGATCCTTCGGCGTCGATTTCGTTCCCTCGGGGCTTACGCCGCCGGAGGAGGCCCGCTACCGCCAGGCCCTGGCGGAAATGGATCATCCCGACTGGGTGCACCTGCTCACCCGCCCCAGGGCAGAGCAGCCCTTGCTGGAAGCGGCGGAGAAATTCCCTGGGGGATTGGTGCGCGCCGCCGTCCTTTATGACGCCACGGGCGGGCGGGTGAAGCAGGTCTGGTTCACTGGAGACTTTTTCGTGCGACCGAGGCGAGCGGTGATGGACCTGGAAGCCCACCTGAAAGACGTGCCCCTGGATCGCCTGGAAGAGCGGGTGGAGGCCTTTTTCGCCGGGCGGTCGGTCGACCTGCTCATGCTGAGGCCTGCCGATTTTGCCCAGGTGGTGCGCAAAGCGCTTGCCTCCCGATATGCCACCGCCCGTGAGGAGCCCTCTTGAATGACCCAGCGTTGTGATCTCCTGGTGGTGGGTTTGGGTCCGGCGGGAGGCGCTGCCGCAGGAACGGCGGCGCGCCGGGGACTTCGGGTGATCGCCCTGGAGCGCAAGCGGGTGGTGGGATTGCCGGTGCAATGCGCAGAATTCGTGCCTCTCCCCCTCGGCCGCTGGACCCGAGACCCGGGGGTGTGCTTGCAGCGGATCGAAGCTATGGAAAGCGAGCTGCTCTCGGGGCATCGGGAGCGCACCCCTTTCCCGGGCCTGATGGTAGACCGGGCGGCCTTCGACCAAGCCATCGTCCGGGCGGCCCGCGACGCGGGTGCCCAGGTGCAGACGGGTACGCGCCTCGTCGGCATCGACCTGTCGCGGCGGCGAGCGTGGGCAGAAGGGCCCGATGGGCCCCTGGAGGTAGAGTTCAAGCTCCTGGTAGCTGCGGACGGGCCCCGGTCCCGGGTGGCTCAGGCTTTGGGATTCCCACCCCTGGAATGCGTGGAGACTCGGCAATACACCGTACCCCTTACTCAGCCTAGCGCGGTCACCGAAGTTTGGCTCTCGAATGACTATCCCGGCGGTTATGCATGGTTATTCCCCAAGGGTCCCTGGGCCAACCTGGGATTGGGCTTGGACCGGGCCTTTGCGCCCGACTTGAAAGAGCCCTTGGAAGCGCTCCATCGGCAGTTGCAGGAAGAGGGCCGGGTCGGCCGCGAGATCGTATCCCGTACGGGAGGTTTGATTCCCGTAGGCGGATTGCGTCGGCAACTGGTGGAGGGCCCCCTGCTTTTTGCCGGTGACGCGGCCGGATTGACTCACCCTATCACGGGGGCCGGGATTGCGGCGGCGGTCATATCCGGCGAGCGGGCGGGCGAAGCCGCAGCCCGCTACTTGGGCGGGCAGGCGCAGGCGCTAGAGGATTTCGAAGAAGACGTGCGCGACCAATTCCAGACATCGATCGAGCGCGCGGTCGAGCGACGGCGCTGGCTCGACGAACGGTGGCATACGCCTGCCGCCAGGGTCGATGCCACGTATCGGAGGGGATGGATCGCATTCGGCGAATACTTTGCTTGACTCAACGGCCATCAGAGCCGAGCCTAAAGGAGGGGGAGAGTGAAATTTGATATCACCTTTTTTATCAGCGTTGCCGCGATTCTGGTGATGTTCTATTGCTTGAGCCTGGTCCTGGTATTGAGGGGAAGCATACCCGGTGGCGTCGTCGGCAGAACCTGGCGGCTCCTGACGCTCCTCGTAATGCTATTCACCGTGGGCTACCTGGCGACGCCATTTTTCCCGCTGTTGCCCCCGGACGTGGCCAACCTGATCGTGTCGTTGATCTTCCTGTTCGGAGCGGTCTATGTAGTGATCACGGTGCGCCTCATCTACCGCATCATCGAGGAGCTCTCGGGGTGAGTGCATGGACTCGAACAGCATTCTGGTCAAGACCACCAAGGGCCGGGACGAGATCGAGACCCGGCGCCACGGACTCGGTGTCCGACTACGGCAGGCCCTGATCCTGGTGGACGGACGTTCTACGGTAGCTCAACTGGTGACCAGAGCAGCGGGGTTGGGGGACATCGCGCCTTTGTTGCAGCAGCTGTACCGCGACGGGTTCATCGAGGTCGTCGGCGCACCGCTGCAAACAGGAGCCGACGCACTGCCGGCAAGTCCTGAAGCGGCCGCTTCGGCCAAGCAGGCCCTGATTGCCGTGGCCCGGGCGGTGCTCGGTGCCCAGGCGGGTAGGGTGGTCCAGCGGTTGGAGGACGCCGAGGAGACGCCACGGGCGCTGGCAACGGCCGTGGACGGTTGTTACAAACTGATTCGCCTAGTGATCGACGAAGCCAAGGCGGAAGAATTTCACCGGCGTGCCGCCGACATCGTCGCCCGGCTAGGAAAGACGTGACGAGGACCCAGGATGAACGCAACGCACGAACCCGTTCAACCCATCCGTTTCTACCGTCCTAACTACCACATCAAAACGCCTCAGATGCGTTCGCCGGAGTACGTGCAGATGAGCACGGCGGCGGCCATCACCCTGGGGCTCATCCCAGGAAAAATGCACCGCACGGCCTGCACCCATTGCCTGAACCTGCTGGTCACCTATCCGGAGGGCTGCCGGGCCAATTGCGCTTACTGCGGGCTCGCCCGGCACCGGGAGGAGGCGCGGGATTACGCTGACCGCAATTTCATCCGCGTGGACTGGCCAACCGTACGCTATGACGAAGTGATCGAACGGGTAAAGGCCGCGCAAGACCGGGGCCAGTTTCAGCGCATGTGCATTTCCATGATCACCCATCCGAATTCGGACCAGGACACCTTCGTTCTCCTGGAAAAATGGGTGCGGGAAATCCAGCACATTCCGGTGTCCATCCTGTCCAATCCCACCACCATGGACAAGGAGGACTTGAGGCGCTTGAAGGCCATGGGGGCGGACATTTTCACCGTGGCCTTGGACGCGTGCACGCCGGCCATCTTCGACCGCCTCCGGGGCAAGGGGGTGGACAGCCCTCACAAGTGGGAAAAATACTGGCAGGCGATCGAATGGGCGGCCGAGGTGTTCGGTCCGGAGAAATTCGGCGCCCACCTCATCTGCGGCCTGGGGGAGACGGAACGGGAGATTCTAGAAGTGGCACAGCGGATCAAGGACCTGGGGGGGCACAACCACATGTTTGCCTTCTTCCCGGAGCGGGGTTCTCTCATGGAGGACTGGCCCCCGGTGGACCGGGCCCAGTGGCGCCGGGTGCAACTTGCCCGCTTCATCATCGATTACGCGGGCGGGCGCGTGGATGCCATGCGGTTCGACGACGCGGGCCGGGTGATCGACTTTGGGCTTCCCGAGGAGGAGCTGGAGCTCCTCATCCGCTCCGGTAAGCCTTTTCGCACCTCCGGCTGCCCAGGCAAGGACGACGAGGAGGTTTCCGCCTGCAACCGTCCCTATGGGGATTCCAGCCCCACCGATATCCGCTCGTTCCCGTTTGCCCTGAATCGGCGGGACGTGGCCATCGTCCGGCGCCAGCTACGGGGCGAGAACGTGGGCACCTACTGAGTAAATAAACGGAATAGCCCTTACCCGGGCATTGGGGCGGGGCTGACATTAGCACTCAATAATATTGAAATTTAATAAATGGCATCCTAGGATGTTTAAGAAACTTACGGCCCGTTCGGGCCATCTTCAGGAGGACCCACTATGAGGAGACAGCGGAATACCCTGGCCACGGCCTTGACCCTCGGCTGCGCCTGCCTCTCCGGCGCTGCCCTTGCCACCGACGGCTACTTCCAGGAAGGCTACGGCATGAAAAACAAAGGCATGGGGGGCGCGGCCACGGCCCGGGCCGTCGATGCCTTTGGCGGCGCGAACAATCCCGCCAGCATGGCCTTCCTGGGTAATCGCCTGGACGTGGGCCTCGGCGCCATGGTCTTCAGCCCGATCCGGGAGTCGAGCCGCTTCGGCAGCGGGCCGGCGGGCCTCGACGGGACCGCGGAAAGCGACCGGAACTTCTTTTTGGTTCCCGAGTTTGGGGTGAACTGGATGTTTAGCCCCACGCTCGCGCTGGGGGTGACCGTGTACGGAAATGGCGGCATGAACACCGATTATCCCGGCGGCCAGATTCCAGCGGCAAGCGCCTGTGCCTTTTTCAACCCGGGCCCGTCCAGCTACAACCTGCTGTGCGGCGAAGGCCGCTTGGGCGTCGATCTCGCCCAGGTGATCATCGCCCCCACCCTGGCCTACAAGTTCCATCCCAATCATTCCATCGGTGTGGCGCCTCTTCTCGCTGGCCAGCGCTTCGCGGCGAAGGGGCTCCAGGCCTTCGCTCCCTTTTCCACCGACCCGGCCCACTTCACCAACCGGGGACATGACACCTCCGTCGGTGCGGGGGTGCGCGTGGGCTACTTCGGCAGGCTTACCCCCAGCTTCTCGGTAGGTGCTGCCTACTCGACCAAGATCTACATGGATGAGTTCGACAAGTACAAAGGCTTGTTTGCCGAGCAGGGGGATTTCGACATCCCGGAAAACTACAACGTGGGGATCGCCTGGCAAGCGACTCCGAAGCTGACCATCGCCTTCGACTATCAGCGCATCAACTATAGTGACGTGAAATCGGTGGGTAATCCCAGCAGCCTGCTGCTCGGTTGCGTCGGGGGTAATCTCTCCAACTGCCTGGGGGGCTCGAACGGAGCGGGCTTCGGCTGGCAGGATGTCAACGTGTTCAAGCTGGGCTTCGAGTATCAGTACAACCCGCGCTGGACCTTCCGCGCCGGCTACAACCGCAGCGACAACCCTATTCGGGCCGAGGACGTCACCATCAACATCCTGGCGCCCGGGGTGATCCGGGACCACGTGACCTTGGGAGCGACCTACACGACCCCTACAGGCGGCGAATGGACCTTCTTCTACATGCACGCCTTCAATCATGGGGTGACCGGCCAATCCATGTTCACCAGCTTCGGCGCGCCTCCCACTACGACCGAGACCATCAAGATGCATCAAAATTCGGTCGGCATCGCCTATAGCTGGAAGATGTGAGGGAGAAGGCCGCGGTCGGATTCAAGCGCCGCGGCCGGCATAGCGCCGCCGTGGCCTTGGCCGGAGGGGACAGGACGCGCGCCAGGGAGGTGATCGCATGGATATCGCAGGAAGGCTATTCACGCTGGTTCTGATGGTGGCAAGTGGGACGGCAGGGGCGGCACCGGTCATGATGTCAGCTGAATGGGCCGATGCCTTGTGCGCAGCGTGGAACAACGATCCCGTGCTGCAAAACAAGCTGGTCGAATCGGGCTGGGTCAACAACCACAAGGGGCGAGGTTACAAGGTCATGCAGCTCTACCGGGACGACTGCCCGGAAAGCCCCCGCGTCGAGCTCCGAGTCGCGGAGAAAGACGGCAAGGCGACCTGCGTCTATGGCGGTAGGGCGCACTCGCCGCTGGATGACTCGACCGACTACCTGATGTGGGCGAGCACCCAGCGCTGGCAGGAAATGGGACGTGGCGACTATGGTCCCATGCGGGCCATGCTGTTCGGGCGGCTCCATTTCCAGGGACCCATGGGAGAAGCGATGGGCAATATGGGACCCTTCGCCAGCTTCTTGCTGCTGGTGGGCAAGGTGTCGGGGGACGCCTCTTCCTGCCCTGCGCGGTAAAATGGGGACATCTTTCGAGGATGTCCCCTGCGAGATGAAGCAGATTAACCTCACCGATGTGAGCCGGCTTAAGAACGAGCTGGCCAAGTACAAGAAGGGAAAGAAGCTCGACATTGCCCATTTCAACCAGGCGGCCCGGCTGGCCTGGCTCGGCAAGATCGTTTTGTGCCCCCTGGATCCGGAAGATCCCGACTGCCAGGCGTATCTCCTGTACCTGCCCCAACCGGAAGAGCTGGTGGCTCAGATCTTGACGTTGGATGAGGTGGACCAGAACGGTCACCCCTTCATCGGACGCATCCACGTGTTGGATGCGGAACAGGGACGGCATCTGGCGAACATCTTCCGCGAAGGGATGGAAGCCCGCGTCCGGTCTTTGGAGGAGCTGGAGCGGCGGGACTTCTACTTTGCCTGCTTTTTCGAAACCCATCCTCCCGAGGGCCCGACAGACGTCCAGCGCTGACCCGGGTCGGGTGCGGTCGCGGGTGCAAAATGGGGGAGCCGATGGAGAGAGCGCGGCTGATCGACCTGGGGCTCGTGAGCGGGCGGGATTTGCACGCCGCCTACGCCGCCGTCGCCCAATGCATGGG
>NZ_DAIRTR010000002.1:0-68541 GCF_036803785.1 Pelomicrobium sp.
GTGCAGAAGACCCCCTTTTTATCCTGTACACCTCAGGCTCCACGGGCAAACCCAAAGGGGTACTCCACACGACGGCCGGCTATCTCTTGCAGGTTTCACTCAGTCATTTTCTGGTCTTCGATTACCACGATGATGACATCTACTGGTGTACGGCTGACATCGGCTGGGTGACCGGCCACAGCTACATCGTCTATGGCCCCCTCGCCAACGGGGCGACCACTGTCCTGTTTGAAGGCGTTCCCACCTATCCGGATGTCTCGCGCTTCTGGCAAGTGGTGGACCGGCACTCGGTAAGCATCTTCTATACCGCCCCTACCGCGATTCGGACCTTGATCCGCTACGGGGAGGAGCCGGTGAAGAAGACGAGCCGCAAATCACTTCGACTCCTGGGCTCGGTCGGAGAACCGATCAACCCTGAGGTCTGGCGTTGGTACCACCGCGTGGTTGGGGAGGGTCGATGCCCGAT
Organism: Pelomicrobium sp.; assembly: GCF_036803785.1. Lineage (NCBI taxonomy): Bacteria > Pseudomonadati > Pseudomonadota > Hydrogenophilia > Pelomicrobium > Pelomicrobium sp. Next base: position 467 of record NZ_DAIRTR010000002.1, read on the forward strand.
CGTGGATACCTGGTGGCAAACCGAAACGGGCGGCATCATGATCGCTCCTCTTCCGGGCGCGGTGGCCACGAAACCGGGATCTGCCACACTACCCTTCTTTGGCGTGCAGCCGGTGATCGTTGGTGAAGATGGTAAAGAACTCACAGGAGAGTGCGAAGGGCACCTTTGTCTGCGCGATGCCGGTCCCGGCATGATGCGCACCGTGTTTGGGGATCATGAGCGGTTCGTCAACACCTATTTCAGCACATATCCGGGTCTTTACTTCACGGGCGACGGCGCACGTCGTGATCAGGACGGGTACTACTGGATCACTGGACGCATTGACGATGTGATCAACGTTTCCGGACATCGGCTCGGCACCGCCGAGATCGAAAGCGTACTCGTCGCTCATCCGAAGGTCGCTGAGGTAGGCGTCGTGGGCTTTCCCCATCCGCTCAAGGGGCAAGGAGTGTACGCCTTCGTCACCCTCAAATCCGGAGAGGAGCCAAGCGATGCCCTCCGCGACGAGCTTGACCGATGGGTGCGCCAGAAAATCGGCCCCATTGTGAGCCTTGATCACGTACAGTGGGCCGGCGCTCTGCCCAAAACGCGCTCGGGCAAAATCATGCGACGCATCCTTCGCTTGATTGCTGTAGGGCGGCACGACGACCTTGGTGATGTTTCAACACTTGCCGACCCAGACGTCGTACGAGAGCTCATACGCAACAGAAAACAGATCGTTGCGGAGATGGCTTAGAAGTTAGCACGTCGATATGGCAGCTCTTTGATTTCCACAGGGTTTATGAGGAAGTTAATGAAGCGAAGCGCGCGCTGCGAAAAAAAGCCTCGGGCAATGGATCTGTTCTCGATTGTCTTACGCAGCAGCTAGCGTCTTCGCGCTCGGAAAAGGAGACCGCACATGGCAGCCGCGCATGGACACGCTGAAACTCATGTCCACAGGCTCGAAAATCATCCGAGTGGCCTTCTGCGCTGGGTGATGACCACCAACCACAAGGATATCGGCACTCTATACCTCGTCTTCAGCAGCATTATGTTTCTGGTAGGGGGCATATTTGCGATGACCATCCGCGCTGAGCTGCTGCAGCCTGGGCTACAGGTGGTACGGCCGGAGCTATTCAACCAACTTACAAGCCTTCATGGTCTCATCATGATTTTCGGCGCTATCATGCCGGCTTTTGTTGGATTGGCGAACTGGCAGATTCCCATGATGATCGGGGCGCCGGACATGGCTTTCCCACGGCTCAACAACTGGTCCTTCTGGCTGCTGCCGCCGGCGGCGTTGCTTCTGCTGGCAGGGTTGTTTCTTCCTGGAGGAGCTACGGCGGGAGGCTGGACTTTGTATCCACCGCTGGCCATCCAAATGCCCTTGAGCGAGGACCTTGCAATCTTTGCCATTCATCTGATGGGGCTCTCCTCCGTTGTTGGGGCCATCAATATCATTACCACGGTGGTAAATATGCGCGCTCCTGGCATGACCCTGATGAAGATGCCCCTGTTCGTGTGGACCTGGCTGATTACCGCTTATTTGTTGATTGCGGTTATGCCGGTGCTCGCCGGGGCGGTGACCATGCTGCTCACCGACCGGCACTTCGACACCCACTTCTTCAACCCGGCCGGCGGTGGCGATCCGGTGCTGTTCCAGCACATTTTCTGGTTCTTCGGGCACCCGGAGGTGTACATCATGGCATTACCTGCTTTTGGGATCGTGTCCACAGTGGTGCCAGCGTTTTCTCGGAAGCCATTGTTCGGTTACACCTCTATGGTGTACGCGACGGCTTCCATCGCGGTGCTCTCTTTCTTGGTGTGGGCGCACCACATGTTCGCCGTGGGCATGCCGGTGGAGGCGCAGCTCTACTACATGTACGCCACCATGCTGATCGCTGTGCCCACGGGGGTGAAGGTGTTCAACTGGATCGCCACCATGTGGCGCGGCTCGCTCACCTTCGAGACGCCCATGCTCTTTGCTCTGGGTTTTATATTTCTTTTTACGATTGGGGGTTTGAGCGGTCTTGTGTTATCGATCATACCCGTGGATATTCAGCTTCATGACACTTACTATGTTGTGGCACACTTTCATTATGTCCTGGTGGCTGGCTCGCTGTTCGCCATTTTCGCTGCCATCTACTTCTGGCTGCCCAAGTGGACCGGGCGCATGTACGACGAGCGGCTCGGCAAGTGGCACTTCTGGCTGTCCATCATTTTCTTCAACGTGGCCTTTTTCCCGCAGCACTTCCTGGGCCTTGCGGGCATGCCGCGGCGCATTCCCGACTACGCCCTGCAGTTTACCGACTTCAACATGATGTCCTCCATCGGCGCTTTTGGCTTCGGGCTGTCGCAGGTGCTGTTCCTGTACATCGTGTTGAAGGCGATCAGGAGCGGTGAGAAGGCTCCCGAGAAGCCGTGGGAAGGGGCAGACAGCCTGGAGTGGACGGCACTGCCCACACCGGCGCCTTACCACAGCTTCGAGACGCCGCCGGTGATCAAGTGACCGCGTTTGCTTTCTATCAAGGCGAATGTTCAGCCCACGTCGCCTACAACCATTCAGCTTAAATGCGGCGCTACTTCGCGTCTTTGCATATACCTGCGCAGGCTTTGACGTAAGAGTTGGCGACTCGGCTAAGATAGCGGATAAAAGGACATTGTAGAAATAAAGTTGAAGTGATGTGCTGTTTGGCCAATAGGAATCTGGTTCACGGCTCTTCCGGAATGGTTTTTAGTAAGCGATTCGGTGATGAAAATGCACAGATACGTCAACTCATACTCTTTATTAAGCCTCGTGTGAGTTTCCGTCGGCGCCATGATAAGCAGAAGCGTTGACCTGGTTGTTGCGGCACGGGGTAAGGCGAGGAGGCACAAGCAGGCTTTATGGGGATTTAGAGAAGCGGTATCAGGGCGCCCCCCCAGACTACAGCACGCTAGGCCCGTGACAGAGCTTTCACCTGCTGCGACCCAGACCCGGAGCCGTGTCTTCGCTCCGTCCTTCTTGATGGCACCGAAGAGATCGTGGCCGCTTGTATTGTCATGAACATTACTGCACTGCGCTGGTCTGGCTCAATGGATGGGCTGTACGGACACGACGCAAGGTCCAGCTCCGAGCAATGCCCATCTGCCCGTATGTTTGCCCGCCCCCTGGGCATGAGCTTGGCCAGCCTGGCGGCCCTGCAATGCATCAACTTTTTTACCCACAAAGAAGTCCTGCGGGTTTGGTGAGCGAGCCGTTTGCCGCTCTGTACAATCTGCAGAAGCGGTCCCGGACGACGCTGGCGTTTTCCTGGCGTTGCTCAGCGTACCGCCGGTTTGATCATGCATTCTCATCATAACCTTTTCGAACTGACCTTGGCCAAGGCAGTTGCCCGAGCGGTTCGGCCCCTTTTTGGACAGCAAGCGACCACTGCATAGGCATGAGGGCGACATGAGTGACTCATTTAAGGGCACCGCAGTACGCTTCAGATGCGTTGAGACTGGGAAACGGGCACGTGTTCAGAAGACGCTTGCCTTTCATCGATATAAACATGGGCAAATCAGGACAAATCCGACAGTCGTCAGAAATATCGAGAAGGGGGCACTCGTGCGCGTTTTGGACCGAGCAGAACACCAAGGTCTACTCGTAAGAGCTTGTAAGATAAAAAGAATAGATGACAAGAGAGCTCATTAGGGTCCTGCAGCCCGCTTGCGACGCCAGGGGTACAAAACCCTAAGCACTTGCGCGGCTTGTTGCTTTCGCAGACCGGGAGCTCCGCAGGCGCTGAATCTTGGCGATTTCGCGCTCGAGGTTCTCGGCGATGCGAGATCCTTCCTGTTTGACGAAATCGAGGAAAGCCTGCACTACCAGCGAGGGCTTACGACCTTTAGGGTGCGCAAGGTACCAGTGCCGCTGGATGGGGAAACCTTGAACGTCTAGCACGGCGATTGGTCCGGAGGTGCCCTCCAGGGCGAGCGAATGCAGAGACAGCACGGAGATGCCGAGCCCTGCCACGATTGCCTGCTTGATGGCCTCGTTACTGGCAAGCTCCATGCGTCCCGCAGGCGGCTTGAGACCCTCGGATTCGAATAGACGTAACAAAGCATCCCGCGTGCCGGAGCCCGGCTCGCGCATGATGAACGGCTCCTGCAGCAGTCGTTTGAGCGGAATGTTCGGTATACCGACGAGGGGGTGGTTGCGGCTTGCCATGACCACGAGGGGATTCGGTACCAGAGGATAAGTTACGATGTCGAACCCTTGCGGCGGCTGGCCAAGGATGTAGAGATCGTCTTCGTAGTTGGCGATACGCTCCAGCAGCCGCTCACGATTGGTGACTTTGAGGGCGAAATCGATGCCAGGGTAGAGCCGACCGAACTGGCCGAGCAAATGCGGTGCGAGATACTTGGCAGAGGTAATAACCCCTAGCCTCAGATGCCCACACCTCACGCCTTTCAGGTCTGCGATCTTCATTTCGAGGTTGGCGAGCGCATGGAACACCTCTTGGCAAGCGGCGTACACTTCGCGGCCAGTATCTGTCAGCTGAATGCGAATACCGATTTGCTCCAACAACGGTAGTCCAACGGTATCGGTAAGTTTCTTGAGTTGCATGGACACAGTCGGCTGCGCCAGGAAAAGCTCCTCGGCTGCGCGCGTGAAGCTGCCGAGGCGCGCCACTGCTTCAAACACCTGCAGCTGGCGCAGCGTCGCGTGCCGAGCGAGCATTCCTACGATGTTAGCGCGCGCCATGTGCTAGATAGTTCGTCGTAGGTATCGCTCGGGGTAACACTGGAGTGTCATGACCCCGGGAACATTCGAGGTTGCAGGCATCTTCACTGATCCTAATACCCAAATCCTAAGACGGCGTGGCGCCACGTAAAAATAAATAATCATTATTACACTTATCAAGCAATCTCTATGGGATGGCCGCGCTCGGTGCCTAGCTTGGGGGGTTAATCGGTATACCGGTTGCCAGCACGCAAGCCAGAGAATTGAGGTGAGATGGCCCGCGAGCTACCGACTCGCCTCTGCGGCGCGTACGCAGGGGAGAGGTCGCACTGAGTATCAGCGTGCTACCGCGGACGAAGCGGATGCTTTCGGTCGTGAGCGCAGCCTCCCCGAAGCCATCGTCTCGTCCGTTGACGTGAAACTCGGGGGCTTTCCCGAAAAATGCCGCGCCGCGCCGACCGTCCCTCGAGAGTGCCCAATTGCTTCGGGGATTGAATGAGCAAAAGACCACCCACCGGCGCCAATATCAGCGCCGCAGACTCACGGAGAAGGGATACCAGGAGAGACTGCGTAGATTGCAGCACAAGAGAAAAGAGGTGCGGCGTCATCACCAAAAAAGTTTGACTTTGGAGCCGTGCCCTGAATCCACGCCGGATTCACGCCAAACTTGCTTTATCTATTTGATGATACGGTAGGATTGAGTGCCTACTCTTGGGCACCCTAACGAGGCTTCCGCCGGCTCGTTACCCGGCATGCAGTAGGTAGCAGCTGCAGGTCCGGCACCACGGCGCATGCCATCCCCCTGACCAGCAGTAGCGGCTAGCCAGGGCGGCGTGCGTTTCTCCGGGCCACTTGGCCAGCCTTACGCCAGAGCGCCGCTCAAAGCACTGCCACGACGTCCCTGAAGGGTAAACTTTTTATTGACGACGAGCATTTCTCCGACACAGGGTGTCGAAGAGCGATCTTTGATCGTGTTCTTGGGGTCTTCCGTGAGGATCGGATCAGAGGCGTTTTTTGACCCGGCTTGTTTTCCCCACCATAAGCTGTACACAGCAAGGGAGGGTATTTCATGATGCTGGGCAATGTTGTCCACATCCTCCGAAAGACACTTTTTACAAAAATTGCAGGCACTCGACCCTGGGGCCGGGGGGCAACGGAGTAAAGTTCCAGCTAGCGTGCGGTAGAGGTACCGTAAGGCTTGCGCGGAAGGATAGCGATGTCTGAGACGATGGCCTTAAGTCGGTGGCCGCGACGCATCATGTCGTCGAGGTCCTCGAGTAACTTGAGGAGCCGCGCCTCTGAGAGGATGATGTAAATCAGAATGTTAGAATCAACGTCGAACATGCCCGTTTGGATACCGGAAGCCCCGGCGCCACTCGCCTCCACAATTGTATAGCCGCCTACGCCACGCCCGCGCGCTGCCTCGATAATCATCTTCTCGAGCTCTCGGGCAGCGATAATGGTCAGCAGTTTCTTATATTCCAGCGGCCTTTTATATTCGATGGGCTTCATGGTTCGGTCTCACAGTGCCGTAATAGCTTAACTCCCTGCCACCAGCGTGGCAATGTGGTGATAGAGCGGGATTCCGAAAACAACGTTGAACGGAAAAGTGACGCCAAGCGAAAGCGTGAGGTAAAGCGAAGGGTTGGCTTCGGGTACGGCCAAGCGCATGGCGGGGGGCACGGCAATGTAAGAAGCGCTTGCTGCAAGCACCGCCACGAGCGTGGTACCGCCCACGCCAAAGCCGAGCGCGAAGTGACCGACTCCGACGCCGATGAGCGCGCTGCCCAAGGGCATGAGGATGCCAAACGCTCCGAGCACTAGCCCGACGCGGCTGAACTCTTCGATGCGGCGTGCTGCCTCTAGACCCATCTCTAGGAGGAATAAGCACAGGACGCCCATGAATATGTCATTCATAAACGGCTTGATCGCCTCAAGCCCTTTGGGCGCGGCAATGGCGCCGATCACCATAGAGCCAATCAACAGCACAACGCTGCCATTAGTGAAAGCCTCGTGTAGGATATGACCGAGATGATTAGAGCCATTTTGTGTCCCCTTGGCGGCGTCGGCATCAGACGTGTAATAACTAGGGTCGTTATCTGCTGCTGCCCTGTCTACGGCGAGTGTATATGCCATCTGCATCTTCCTACGCGTCCAAGCAGCGAGAAGTAGCCCGATTACGATAGCGGGTGATTCCATCACAGCGAGCATAATGACCGGGTAGCTCTCGTACTCTATCTTCGCGCTCTGAAGATACGCTATCGCTGTCAGGAAAGTGCCAGCGCTCACTGATCCATAATGCGCAGCAATGGCGGCCGCATTCAGCGCATCAACCTTGCGCGATGCGACCAAAATCGCATAACCGACGATCGGCAGGCCAACGCCTAGCACGATAGCCCAAAAGACTGCGTTAATAGCCGTCAGCACATCGGCTTTGCCGAGTTCATAGCCGCCATGGATGCCGATCGCTACCAGCAGATAAATGGAGAGCATTTTCGCGAGATCGGGAGGAAAGCGAAGATCCGAGCGCATCAGGCGAGCGATGAAGCCGAGCGCAAAAAACATTACCGCGGGAATCAACAGGTTGGACAGGGCAGACATGATCGGAGCCTGCGGTCTGGATGAAACATTTTTTTAAGTTAAGTGTTTTTGCTCAAACGATGAAATAGATATTCGCAATGCAGTCGATTTACGTGGCTCTATGTCACTTAGCAAAAGAACAATCTTTGGGCAAAAGCATCATGCTGACCGGATGGTCTGACGAACGAAGCCTCCTTGGATAAAAGAGCGTCAGTTCCAAGCCCTAGGCTTCAGACGGGTTGGCAGGATGTTAAAAAATCCCCCGAATGATCCACGCGCCGCGCTGTCATAGCGGTCAACGCCGTTTGAGGGAGGAGAAGAATGCACGGTCAGGTTGATTCCCAAGGTGCCTTGTTCAATGACTTCTCGGTCGAGGAGCAGATTGCGGCTAATTACCCCTTGCGCTGGGTGAAGGTGCAAGCCGATGCGGTGCTGGATGAGATGAGCGCGCAGTTCGATGCGCTGTATGCGACGCTGGGGCCTTTCCTCCATTGCGCCGCAGCGGCTCTCAAGGCAACGCTCCTGATTGCCTTTTACTCGGTGCACTCGGACCGGCTGTTTTGCGAGATGCCGGACGATAACCTGCTTTTTTCGCTGGTAGCAGGAGAAGGCTAAGAAGCCGCTTTCTGATGAACACTTCACGGTGGACGGCACGCTCATTGAGTCCTGGGCATCTTTCAAGCGCCTGAAGCGCAAGGAAGGCATGCTCCCGAAGTCTGGGCCTGATGGGGACTGGCATGGTGGACTTCCGCGGCGAGAAGAGATCGAGCGCCACATACCCATCTAGCCCAGCCCACGAAGCCAAGCTCAGCTTCGGCCCGCACGCGCCCATGGGAGAACCGCAGCGAACTTCCTGGTGGAAATCGCAATCATCGATGCGAGTCTCCCGGAATAGGGCTACTTCCACAAAGGGCTCGTTGCGCTGCTCAGAAGCGGTAGTATTTCCCCGCACTTTGCAAGAATTCGAGGGCCGAGCCGCCCAGGGGCTGGACTGACGCACCACACGGCATCAGCGCTACGCCACCAGCCAAAGAAAGCGAAAGAGGATCGAGGAGGTCTCCGGCGGGATGAAGACCGTGAGTGGCTTGAGTAGAGAGCCGCTTCGTCGGCATCGCCAAAACCCAGCTTGCCGTCTATAACCTGCTGCGCATAGCCTGGGTGTAACCGAGCACCGGATAAGTTTGCCCGGAATGCGCGAATCGAGCACAAATCAGTCATGAACGAGCACAAGAAGCTCGCAGCGACGACCATTTCCGCAGCGCCGCGCTCGACGAGACACCGAAATGGCTGCTTCATAAGCCATTCTTCAGCGGACTGTTAGAGTCTATAAGTTACATTTGAAATATCTATTTCCTTTTGATGGATTCGGCCGCTACCTTTTGCGTAGAAGGACGTTCGCTCGGATTCGAGCAGCTGCGAGGCAGGGGATCTCGCGAGCGATCGCACTGGCTAGTGCGACGCGCCACATTGCAGATTCCAGCGTACGTCAGCGGCGCAGAGCGAGCAGCAGTCAATTCCTATCAGGAGATGATCATGGCAGAGAAAACCTATCAAGCAGGCGTCAAAGAGTACCGCAAAGCGTATTGGACACCAGACTATGTCCCGCTCGACACGGATCTGCTGGCCTGCTTCAAGGTTGTCGCCCAGCCTGGCGTGCCGCCGGAGGAAGCTGCCGCGGCGGTCGCGGCCGAATCCTCGACCGGTACCTGGACAACGGTGTGGACGGATCTCCTCACCGATCTCGACTACTATAAGGGCCGTGCTTATCGGATCGAACCGGTGCCGGGCGACCCGAGTGCGTTCTATGCTTTTGTCGCCTACCCCATCGACCTGTTTGAGGAAGGCTCGGTAGTAAACGTGCTGACCTCGCTGGTCGGCAACGTGTTCGGTTTCAAGGCGATCCGCAGCCTTCGCCTTGAGGATGTCCGTTTCCCGATCGCCTACGTGAAGACTTGCGGCGGCCCGCCGAACGGTATTCAGGTCGAACGCGACCGATTAAACAAATACGGAAGGCCGCTCCTCGGCTGCACAATCAAGCCGAAACTAGGGCTGTCGGCTAAAAACTACGGCCGTGCGGTGTACGAGTGTCTGCGCGGCGGATTGGACTTCACCAAGGACGACGAAAACATCAACAGCCAGCCGTTCATGCGCTGGAACCACCGATTCGAGTTCGTGATGGAAGCGGTGCAAAAAGCCGAGGCTGAGACAGGAGAGCGCAAAGGACACTATCTGAACGTAACCGCGCCGACGCCAGAAGAGATGTACAAGCGCGCCGAGTTCGCCAAGTCTTTGGGCGCGCCCATCATCATGCACGACTTTTTAACTGGCGGTTTCACCGCCAACACGGGTCTCGCCAACTGGTGCCGCCAAAACGGCATGCTGCTGCACATTCACCGCGCCATGCATGCAGTGATCGACCGCAACCCATACCACGGCATCCACTTCCGCGTGCTCGCCAAGTGCCTGAGGTTATCCGGTGGCGATCACCTGCACGCGGGCACTGTGGTCGGTAAGCTCGAGGGCGATCGCCAAGCTACACTTGGCTGGATTGATATCATGCGCGAGTCGTTCATCCCTGAAGATCGCAGCCGTGGCATTTTCTTCGACCAGGACTGGGGCTCTATGCCAGGTGTCCTGCCGGTGGCTTCAGGCGGTATCCATGTCTGGCACATGCCAGCGCTGGTTGCGATTTTCGGCGACGATGCTTGTTTCCAGTTCGGCGGTGGCACACTCGGTCATCCCTGGGGCAACGCCGCAGGTGCGCATGCCAACCGCGTGGCCCTCGAAGCTTGCGTGGAGGCACGTAACCAGGGACGCGCCGTCGAGCGTGAGGGCAAGGAGATTCTCACCGAAGCTGCACAGCACAGCCCCGAGCTGAAAATCGCCATGGAGACTTGGAAAGAAATCAAGTTCGAGTTCGATGTCGTGGATAAGCTCGACGTGCAGAAGCGAGCGGCCGCCTGAATGAGGGCTGGTGCCGCAGGCGGCTATTATCAAGCGATTTGGGAGATACCGATATGCCAGAGATTCAACCGTACAAGCCGACCGAGCGCCGGGGTGAGACCTTCTCGTACCTGCCGCCTATGACGCCTGAGAAGGTGCGTAAGCAGATCGCGTACCTGGTGAGCCAGGGCTGGAACCCGGCGATCGAGCATACTGAACCAGAAAAAGCGTTTTCGCACTATTGGTATCTGTGGAAGCTGCCGTTCTTCGGTGAAACCTCGGTTGAAAAAATCATGGCCGAACTCGAGGCTTGCCACCGCGCTAATCCAGGACATCTGGTCCGGCTGATCGGCTATGACAACTACGCCCAGAGTCAGGGGACCGCATTCATTGTCTATCGCGGCGGTCGCTGAAATAGGGTCTGGTCTAATTTAAGCCGAGAGCTAAAAGGGGAAGCCATGCAGCAAGCGATCACGATGGCAGTCGAGACGGCCCACGATCTTACCGGTCGTGCTGCCTCTCGCGCGCGGCGTGCAGCACTGTCGCAAGGCAAGAGCGCACTACCGCCGCCAACTGAGCGCACGCGCATCGGCGAGCGCACAGCGGCGGTTTTACCAGCGGCCACGGCGCTTCCTGCGCAGCCGCTGTCCGTGCCGCAGCCAGTATCGTACAGCGAGCCGTCGATCGCTGCGACAAACTTCAACATGGGTCTAACGGGACGCGCGCTGTCTATGGCGCGCCGTCGCAGTTTAAGCCAAGGCAAGCAGGCACTGAAGCAATGGCAGAGTGCTGCAGGGCAGGGTGCATCTTCGGCCCTTACCGGCATGACTCCAGTTCAAGAGAGCCTCCCCAATGCAGGATCCGTCTCCTGCAATGACGGTTCTTGTCGAGAAGCAGCCCGTGCGCTGCGTGCAGAACGCGCGAAGAATGGTCGCGGCGATTCACCGCCCGCGCGCCCGTGCGGGCGCGTGCGTCCAAAGCAGTTGCTTGTGTATCCACCGAAGGTCGCGGATTCGCTGACATATGAGCGCCAAAAAGTAACGGGTTTGCGTATCGGACGCGGAGCCAACGTCACAGGCGACGAGCCAGGCGCCACATTGCCCGTCACTGGAACACAGTACATCGGGCTCGAGGGCGGTTACATGCCGCGTCTCGGTGGCATAAAGGTGGGCGCGGCCCGCACCGCGGGAGGGCAAGTGGTTACTGGGACCCAGGTGCGTAGCCAGGTGCAGATCACCGGTGACGAATCGAACCCGGCGCTGCGGATCACCGGCGAGGCCGATCAAGAACTGGCCGATGACCTGACGCCGCGTCCGGAACAAGGGGTTCATACCGAGACCCAATTCCAGCGCATGCATAACCCGCATGGTCATTCGGTGTTCGGTACAAACCTTGGCCGTTCGCTCAAGACGGCTGGGTCGCGTACACGCGAGCAGCCGCGTCGTGCCGCCATGGAGGTCACCGAAGGAGGCAGAATCATTACTGGCACTGCTCTTGGTCGCAGCCAGCGCGTCACCGGCGACGAACCGGGTGCGTGCCGCCGGATCACCGGTGATCAGTATCTGACGCCGGCGGCGAAACAGCCGTTGTGCGCAACACCGGTTCAAGGTGCGCCTAAGGTCGGTATAAGTTACACGCTTTCCGGCACCCGCGTGAGCGGCACCCAGATCGGCCAGCGGCTGAACATACCCGGAGCCATTACCGGGATAGCCGAAGAAGGCACGTGTGTCGCCGTGTCCGGTGACGAATACATCGGCGCTGAACAATACAAAGGACTGTGCGGTGCCATACCTCCACAGGCGAGCGGTGAGAAAGTCAAAGTTGCCGAGACGTGGCACAGGCAGCGCATCACTGGTGTAGAGGTCGAGCATAACCCAAAAGTAACTGGTGATGAGCCAGGAGCGTGCGCGCCGATCACAGGTACGCCGTATGTCGGGCCAGAGCAATACGAAACGTACTGCGGCGATGACGCCGTGCAGAAGGCTACAAGTCGTGTAGCACCGCAATACGCACGAGGCACACGTGTCACTGGTGACACGCCGCTGCATGTGGAACGCGTCACTGGTACGCACCGTGGTGCTGAGCGCGTTATTACCGGAACGCCATATTACCGCGCAGATATCGAAGAGGATTTTAAGTTAAACGTACTTGAGCGTATCAACCGACGCTTCAGCGTGCGCTCGCCGCAGCGCGAAGCGCAACTCCGTGCCAGCACCGAGGTGGTGCAGGCCCCAAGTGCCGAGGTGCGTATCACTGGATCATTTGCCGTGGGCGAAGGCAAAATCACCGGAAACCAAGAGTTTCATTTTATCCCGCGTGCGAAAGGCGAACGCGCAGCGCGCACGCGTGTCACGGGCGAGGGCCGCGTGGAAGGGCCGCCGATCACCGGTAGCGCTTGGACGGAGAACCCCAAGGTTACGGGCACTGAGGATTACATCGCTGCGGAGCGCAACCCGAGTGAGCGGGCGGGCGGGATTCATGCCTTCGCCAGTGCAGGGCTCTTCAAGGGCAAAGGCCGCCACGATGAACCGCGACAGATCGTTACCGGCATGGTCGGCTGGTCGGCTAAATCGGCGGCCAAGGTTACGCTATCGGGCGGCGCGCAGGGCTGAACAACGGGATAAAAAATGGCCATACACGTGGGCACTATAGACGTCACTAGGAGAACACATCACGGTACCGTGCATTGTTTTGCGCGCGGCTATGGCGCCATGCCAGCGGCTGTGCTCGACCCGTACGAACGGCTATTCGGAAAGACCCCACAGGCGCCGCGCGGCGCAGCGGGTACCGGCAGTCATCCGCTATACGATGCACGCCATAACGCCAAGCTCCTTGAACGCGAAGCTGAAATCACGCATACATTTAGCGCGATCGAGCCAGTGCTGCGTGAGGTTGCAGCCATGCAATGGCAGGACGGCTTCGCCGAGCGCGCGCAAGCCATAGTGCGCGAGCGACTAGGTGTCACGCTACCCGTGCATCGGTTGCGCGCGAGCTGGATAGCGCCACTCAATATGCGGGCAATTTATGCAGACTGTGTGTTCGGCGCTTTCCTGCGACTAACCGAACGCGAGTTTGACCGTAACCTCGCTACACTGGAGGAAGGTGAGCCTGTCGAAGAACTGATACGTCGATGGGGCTTCCACGCGATCGATATCAGTCCATGCGCTGATGGGCGCTTAAGCGGTGTAGTCGACTATATTTTGCGCATACCGCCTGCGGTAGTCGCGTATCGCAAATCCTACGCCGGTGCGATGTTCGATGTGGAAGAAAGCATGCGCCATTGGGTAGAGGTCGAGTTGCGCAGACACCGTGAAGGAGTGCCGAACCGGGCAGATGAACCAACGCGTTACCTTAAGATCAGTGTGTACCATACCAGTAGCTCGAACTCGGAAGAAGGGTGTGCAGCGCATGGAAGCGACGAGCGCAAGGCAGCCGCAGCGCTGCTCGAACGCCTGAACGCGTTCGCTAGCGCTATTGAGAATGCGCATTGCTGCGGCGCTTCCGTAGCGACGTTGCTTATCGGCGTTGATACCGATACGGACGCCATTCGGTTGCATGTGCCGGACGCACGGGGCGCGTTAAGTCTGGAGCGCTGCGTCGACTGTCTTGCACTATTCGAAGCAACCAGTAGGCTCACGCGGGAAAATGCTAAGGAAGCGATTCGCCTCGCCGTGGCTGAAGCCGCCGGGGTTGAGCTTGACGACCCTGCGACCGAAGGCATGCGATGGTTTTGTGGTTATCTACTTAAAAACAACATGGCACAGATTGAGTACGTGCGGACTTATCACAACGGACGCTACGCTGAGCTAGGGCATACCGAACGATTCATCACTGTCGGCGACGCGTTCGACGACCTGCAGATGCGGAATCTGGCGTACCAAGCGCAGATGGAGACGATCGAGGAGGGTGCCGTTGACATTGACGTTGGGATCAAGATCTTCAAGAAGGTAAACATGGCGCGTGATCTACCGATTCCGGTGTTTGTACACTTCCGCTACGACGGGAAGGTTCCAGGATCTCGTGAGCGCGCGGTACAGCGCTGTCGGAGGATGGCGCAGGCAATCCAGACGCGCTATTCGGAGCTGGTCAATGAGGGCTGGTTGTACATCTATGCAACGATCAAAGACAGCACTCCAGGTAGCCGGCTCGAACCCATCGACAAGCTCGAGTCTGCATCGAGTAGGCGATGCGCCTGCAGTAGCAATATATCGGAGCGCGGAACATGAAGATTTGTCAGGTAGAAAAAACGCTGGTAGCGACTGCGCGCATCGGCCAGCTCGGAAACCGGCGATTACTAGTAGTGAAAGAACGTGGTGGCAGCAAACAGGTCGCAGTAGATCCAGTCGGTTGCAAACCAGGTGACTGGGTGATTGTGGTCGGTAGCTCTGCGGCACGGACCGCCGCTGGCAGCAACGACTACCCGAGTGACCTGACAATCGTCGGCATTATTGATTACTGGGAAGAAGACGGAAAAAAGGAAGAGGTAAAGAGGTAATTATGCAGATTCATCGCGTCGTGCGCGACCTTGTGACGACGAAGCGTACCTTTTGGTTAGCAGCGAAATCCTTGCGCGTGGTCGAGGACGATAAGGGCAATCTCGAAGTAGCTCTTGACCCGATCGGCTGCAAGCCAGGTGATTTTGTAATTACGATTGGAGTCTCAGCAGCACGTATCGCTGCTGGCAATCCGATGATCACCACCGATCTCACGATCGGCGGAATTATCGATCACTGGAGCGAGGAGGAGTGGCGTTCGTAATATTGAGCAAAAAATCGATGGACGGAAAAATTTATTCTTAGGCGTTAACGACTTTCTCAATATCAGGAGATAAGACATGGCAAGCGAGAAGATGGGTGTTGCGTTGGGCATGATTGAAACGCGTGGGCTGGTTCCGGCAATCGAAGCGGCAGACGCCATGACGAAGGCTTCCGAGGTTCGCCTCATCGGCCGGCAGTTCGTGGGTGGTGGTTATGTTACCGTGATGGTTCGTGGTGAGACTGGTGCCGTCAACGCAGCGGTGCGTGCTGGAGCAGATGCTTGCGAGCGCGTGGGTGACGGACTAGCGGCGGCGCACATCATTGCCCGCCCACATGCAGAGGTCGAGCAGATCTTGCCGGTTAGACCGAGCGACGTCGGTGGCGGCCGAGACAGCGATATCACTAAGACCCAAAGCTGATGCCATGATGCAATGGTTGCTCCACAATTTAGTGATCTAATAGTTGTTCAGAGATAATAGACTCACCAGTGCGCGTTGTGATCATTCGTCATTCATGAGGGCTCATCCTCTCGTCATCGGCTTTTTGCAGCGAGCCGTAAACCATGAGTTCAACGCTGTGCAGCAGTACACGCTGCAAGCGGTACGGGCCGAGACTTTGGGGTTGAACCGGCTCGCAGCCGAACTTCGCGCAGGGTGCTTGGAGGAGATCCAGCACGCCGAGGTGCTCATCGGCCGCTTGTATGCGCTAGGCGCCACCCCACGGGTAGGACAGCCACGCGCTCCGCAAGTCGGACGCACGCGTGCCGAGATGCTGCGTTTTGGACTCGCTACCGAAGGCGATGCTATTCGTCTGTATGAGGAGGCTTGCACGTTCTGCAAACGAATCGGCGATGAGGAGCACAGAGCCCTGTTCGCACGCATCCTGGCTGACGAGATGCGCCATTATAAGGAGCTAGAGCGCGCGATTAGCGCGCTTGAGTTCGAAAACGCGTGACAGTCTCCTGAAGATTGTGCATCCACGAGCGCGATGGTGCGTGCAAACTGTCACATACAAAGAGAAAGTGGAGGCAAGAGATGCCAGAAGATGCGGAAATTCCGTCTGGATGGGAGTATCGGGGACGCCCAGCGTACTTGTTCCGCCGTTTCCAATTCAGTGGTTACCGCGAGACGCGTGTGTTCCTAGATCGCCTAGCTGCACTTTCTGAGGAGATTGGCTACTACCCGGATATCAGCTTCGGTACGACCTACGCCAATGTTACGGTGCATGCTCGCGACGGGGAAGCGATCGGCTCCGAAGACATTACTTTTGCTCGACGTGTGAGCGAGCTGGCGCAATTGGGCAAGACGGATGGGTGAGAACGCCAATTCTTCTGCGGTGAACACGAATCGTGTCCGAGTATGAGCGCAAGGGTCTAGGCAGTGATTGACCGAGATACCAAAATCGACGAACCCACGCGGGCGATAAACCTCGCCGCGGGACTGACGGGTCCAGATACGTGTGCTGCCTGCTCAAAAGAATCTGCAAAGCACTGCCATTATCACGCACTGTTGCGCCAATCACCCAGACGGTTCATTTAACGAATGTTGCTGATCTCGCCTACGGAGTTGTGGGCGAGTACGCGTAGCAAGGAGACCGTCGCGAAAGCTTGTGCTTTAACCCGTGCCTCGGGAAATGCATCGTGCTGGATGAGTTTTGTCCCCCATAATGCGGTGTCTCCCTGGTTATGGTGGCATTACCCGATGGGCTTTTCTGCTCGTTCTGCAAGTAGGCTTTTTGCTGCATTTATCCAGCGGCCTACCTAGACACTGGGGAAATGCGACGTGCGTGAGATAGGGATCTGCGGCCGCTACTCCCCGTATAGGATCGGTGCCGCCATTGAGGAGGTGCTGAGCTTATGAAAAAACAGGGCATAGCCAGCAAACGAGCTGAGGGCGTGCGCCAAAGCAAGCGCTCCCAGTTAGCCGCTGAGCTGGACCGTGAGCACGGATTAGCCGTCGCGTTTCCAATCGCACGTTTTGCACGACAGTCAGATCAGTCCCCGCCCGCGAGCCTTGATCAACCCTGGGTAAACCTGCACCCGGAACGGATCTGGCCCGATTGATGTGATTATGAAGAATACTACGCTGCGACAATTGACAGTATTTGAGGTGGTCGCGCGCTGCAGGAGTTTTACACGGGCGGCACAGTCGCTCGGCGTTACTAAAGCCGCGGTTTCGATCCAGATAAAACAACTCGAGGAAAACCTCGGAGTAGCGCTGTTCGAACAGTTAGGCAAGCGCATCTATTTGACCGAGGCAGGCCGCGATCTTTTCCACTATTGTCGCCGCATCGGAGAGCAGTTGAGCGAGGCGGAGACCGTGCTCGAGAGACATCGAGGATCGCAAGGCGGGCAGCTTCACCTTTGCATCGGTCGGACAGCCAAGTACTTCGTGCCGCGACTGCTAGCCGTTTTCTGCAAGCGCTGGGGCGGCTTCCGTGTCAACCTGAGCGTAGCGAGCCGGGAGATGTTACTCAGCCGACTCGCTGACAATACTTGCGACATGGCGATCATGGGTCAACCACCGGCGGAATCAGACTGCGTGAGCGAGGTCTTTCTGGAAGACCCGCTTGTGGTCATCGCGCCTGGGAACCATCCGCTCGTAGTGGAGCATTCAATACCCTTATCAAGATTGTCGCAAGAGCCGTTTCTGATGCGTGAACAGAGCTCTCAGACGCATCAAGTGATCGAACGCTTCCTAGCACAGCAGGGGGTTTCGCTATCGGTTTCCATGGTGATAGACAGCAACGAAGCGATCAAGCAAGCAGTACGGGCTGGTTTGGGATTGGCGATTGTCCCGCTACATAGCGTCTCGCTCGAAGTAGAAGCAGGGTATCTTACTGTCTTGGACGTAGAGTCAATGCCATTGCCTCGCTCTTGGCACTTAGTTCATCGCTCCGGTAAGCGTTTCTCGCAGGTCGCTGAAGCATTCAAGGATTTTGTTTTGCGGGAGGCCAGGCATTGTTTAGCGCACTATCCAGCCCAGCAGGACAAGTCAGAGAAGGAAAACCAGCGCGTGGATGTCTTGCGTCACGGGCAGGCTGGATAGGATAGCTACCGATCGCTTCAAGTAGAAGTGAGCATCGTGTCCAAGCACCGACCGGTGGTAGACGTAGCGGTGGCTGTCATCCAGCGCGCGGATGGTCGTGTGCTACTCGCTGAACGGCCGCATGGCAAAGTTTCGGCCGGCTACTGGGAGTTTCCCGGGGGTAAATTTAATGCTGGAGAAAACCCCGAACAGGCGCTCGCTAGAGAATTGCAAGAAGAGCTCGACATAAAGCTCGACCGCGCACATCCGTGGTTAACCTACGAGCACGAATATCCCGACAAGCGTGTGCGTCTGCACTTCTTTCGCGTTACCGCTTGGCACGGAACCCCCCGTGGCCGCGAGGGGCAGCGGATATCGTGGGAAGATCCAGAAATCCCGGAGGTGGCTCCCCTATTACCGGCCAACGCGTTGATGTTGAGGGCGCTTCGTCTGCCGCGCCTCTACGCGATCACGAATGCGCAAAAGTACGGCGTAGTCGGATTTTTGGAGCGTCTTGAGCGTGCGCTCGAACGAGGCGTGCGCCTGATACTGGTGCGCGAGCGCAAGTTTGCGCCTGGACAGCTCACGCAGTTCGCGCGCCGCGTTATCGCGATGGCGCACCGTTACGACGCCAAGGTCTTGGTCTACGGTGACGAGACGTTGGCTCGCCAGGTCGTGTCTGACGGCGTGCATCTGACCGCGAGCCAATTACCTGGCCTTATCGAGCGCCCGCGCGATCTGCTATGCGCTGCTTCTTGCCACAATGCCACAGAGCTTGCATGGGCATCGGCGCTCAGTGTCGATTTCGTGGTGTTGTCGCCGGTGCTTCCCACGAAAAGCCATCCGGGCGAACCGGGTATAGGCTGGGATAAGTTTGCCGAGCTGGTGCGCGGCTATCCGCTGCCGGTTTATGCCCTGGGCGGCATGCGTCTCGAGCTGCTTGACACTGCCATGCGCCACGGCGCACATGGAATCGCTATGCAGAGCGAAATCTGGTAATCCTGAGCTGCATGGAAGGGATGACCACACATGCGTGTGCAAAAAGCGAGGCAGCAGTTGCGCTTGCTAGCACTTTATTTTGAGACTCTTCTAGTAGCACGGCGCAAAATGTTTCACCCCGCAACTACGCGACACTCTGTGGCTTGGCACGCGTATAGCCATTGTAGAAAGAGGAAAGTGGATTGAGAGCTGATTTGTAAAAATTATCAACGACAAGAAGGTGCTCATTGGGATATCGAGCAAATGGCATGCTCCATTGAGTTAGAAACGAGGAAACCCACATGTCTCCAGACGAAAGCGTTTCTGTGCATAAACCGCAGTTTCCTTCAGCTCCCGGCCAGGCTAACAAGGCTCCGACGGTCGAAGACGCTTTGGCTGCGGCGGTGGAACTGAAGCCTCTAGTTGGTACCGTACGACGTCTTGCGCGGCAACGTCGTACTGCCCTTGCCCGGTTGGGAAAAATGGCATTGCCGCCTGAAGAGCAGTAGATTCATGGCATATGTTACCGATTATCTTGACTTTTAAATCGCCGCCGCGGAAGCGGCACAGCGCTCTCGAGCCGTGAAAGACCACGGGCATAGGCATGGCCGGACTCATTGCGCGGCTTAGAAAACGCAAGAGTACAGTGTAGCAGACTCTGGAGAGCGTTTCGATCGTGGCCGAAGAGAGCATACGCCTCATTCAGGTGCCCGAGCTCGCGCACCTCGGCACATGCTATCGATTTAAAAAATTTTGCAAAACTAGCTGTCGTATCCCGGATGATTACATAACACCGCGCAGGTGCGGTTACCTTCTGGCACGCAGCATCCTGCGGGATGCTGCTGCGGCCTGATCGCGCCGCTGGCAAGGCTTCATCCTGAGGAGCGCCGCCATGATGGTCCGACTGCACAAGCGCGCCCGCACCACACCCGCGATCCGGGCCGAGATTGCCGCCAGCGACGAGCCCATCCAGGTGCTGGCCCGGCGCTGTCACGTCTCGCCCTCCACGATTTTCAGGTGGAAGCATCGCGACAGTTTCGAGGATCGCTCACACACACACCGCACCGGCTGGCACGACGCTGACGCCGGCGCAGGAGATCATCGCGGTGGAGCTGCGCAAGACCCTGCTGCTGTCGCTGGATGACCTGTTGGCGGTGATGCGCGGGTTCGTCAACCTGGATGTGCCGCGCTCGGGGCTAGACCGCTGCCTGCGCCGCCATGGTGTCAGCAACTTCAAGGTGCTGCAGCCGCAGCAGGAGAGGTCTTCGCATGCACCCTTTGCCGCGTACGAGCCGGGCTTTGTTCACATCGACGTGAAGTATCTGACGCAGATGCCCGATGAGGATCGGCGCCGCTACCTGTTTGTGGCCATCGATCGCGCCACGCGCTGGGTGTTCATCCAAGTCAAGACCTTCAAGAGTGCGCGGGCCGCGCACTCCTTCCTGGCTGCCCTCATCAAGACTTGCCCGCTGCGCATCCGCACGATCCTGACCGATAACGGCAAGGAGTTCACCAACCGCATCAATACCACGGGCGAGCGCACACCCACGGGCCAGCACGTCTTCGATGCGCTGTGCGCCGCGCTTGGCATCGAGCATCGGCTGACCCGACCCCGCAGGCCACAGACCAACGGGATGGTCGAACGCTTCAATGGTCGGATCGAAGAGGTGCTGCGAAGCCACCACTTCGTCAGCGGCGAAGACCTGGAGCGCATACTGCCGCGCTACGCTTGGCTCTACAACCACCATCTGCCCCAGACTGTCCCTCAACACCCGAACGCCCGTGCAGTCCATGAAAGACTGGTATCGGCAGTGCCCCGAGCTGTTCCACAAGCGGCCCTACAATCATCCGGGACACGACAACTCGCAAGCGGCTATCTGCCTTCCGTTTTGCTATCCGGGATAGCATGCGCCCAGAGCCGCTTAGGGCCGCTACGCGCTATGGGCGCAGGACATGGTATCCCCGCGCGGTATCCGGAAAGCCGCCCTTCTTCTTCACTTGTCCGCGCTCACTGGCGCACAGCAGCGTCAGCAGCGTGAAAATCTCGCACCTTGCGGTGCCCAACGCCGTGGTCGACAGGACCATTGCGCACCAGCCACACGGTGCGCAGCCCTGCTGTTCGAGCGGCGTCGAGTTCGCGCCGGTTATCGGAGAGAAATGCGATCGCCTGCGGCGGCAGCCCAAGCGCCGCGGCGATGCTACGGTAGGAAGCTGGATTAGTCTTCGCGCCGGTAGTGGTGTCGAAAAAACCGTCGAAAAGCGGCGTGAGATCGCCGTCTGGGCTATGTCCAAAGATCAGACGTTGGGCGAAGGTCGAGCCCGAGGAATAGACGTACAGCCGAATCCCGCTCGCCTTCCATGCCCTTAGTTGTGGCGCGACGTCTGGGTAAAAATGCGTCGTAAGCGCGCCGCTTGCGAAGCCGCGTTCCCAGACAAGTCCTTGTAGTGTCTTGAGCGGCGTGATTTTGCGGTCTTCTTCCATCCAAGCGAGCAGCTGCGCGATCGCCTCTTCGACCGAGAGCCTACGGCCCGCGAAGCGTTCGACCTCCCCGAGCGCTTGCTGCACCTCGGGATCCGCTGACCGCTCGCGCACGAACGCGGGTAGATGGGCGCGCGCATAGGGATAGAGCCCTTCGGTTACGAAGGAGAGGGCTGAAGTTGTGCCTTCGATGTCTGTGACGATGGCCTGAATCCGAATCATCGACTTGTCGGCCGAGGATGCGCGGTTTTCCCAGCAGCCAGGTTGCTAGGTTAACGGCAAAAACAACTAATCAATTATACTTCTTTTGCAGAGTGTTAACCTAATGGGAAACACTGAGATTTGACACCTTGGCGATAGTGGAACCATCCTTCGTGCGCATTGATAAACGATAGGGACGGTAGATGGAAGTGTGCTGCTCTTTGAGTCTGTCGTCTCCGCTTCGGGCCGGGATCAGGTGGCGGTTGGGATAGCGCCAGAGAGCGTGGATCTTAGCTGTAGGCGATCCGGCAGCGTGAAACGAATGCTAGATCTAGCGCGCAGCAATGGGGTGCTTGCCGGGAAGTCGAGTGCTGCTAAGACTGCCAGGTGCTGAGTGCTAGTAATCGACAACCAGATAATTGCCTCAGCATGGCAAAGAGTCTTTATGAGCGACCGTCAGAAACACCGATGAGCATTCTCCTGTACTCAGCCAAGCGGACGGGCAAGTTCTGGGATCCCATTGTCCTTTCATGGGCGATGCTGTTGGCTCGCAGGCGAAGGCAGGAGGCACGTCGCACCTGATCTTTGATGCGTTCTTTGGGTCAATAAGGCGGATGCGCTTTCCGGGAAACCAGCATGCTGGGCTATTTCCCTGGGGCCATGACTGACCGTGATATGGCTGCCTCCAGCGCACGCCTGCAGCGTTTCATCCATGAGCCCAATGAAGTGCCAGGCATAGCCTAGTGCTGTCCAGTACACCAGGCTTTTGCTATCTCGATCCAAGAAAGCGTTTAATCATTCGTAATGGACGCTCATGCATTTGGACCGGCTTGGTCTGGATCGACACGAAACCGATTTTCCATGAAAACGCGAGAGCACGTACTCGAAAGAATCCGGATTGGCATCTCGATCTTCCTTTGGGAACGCGGCTTCGCACCGAAGTAGGCACGAGCCAGATGGACACTGGTCCGATACGCCTGCTCGCCATCTCGAGTCCGTGCCTGTCTTATGGAAATCGTCATAGGCTTCGACGTGCCATGCGAACTCATCCGTTTGGTGTGAGGAGCGCATGACAGGCGAACTCATCGGCTGAGTGGCTACTTCACGTGTTTCCAGCGACCCAGCCCCTGCTACCATTCGAGCAGGAGGGAGAGGGCAGTTTGCGAAGATGGTGCTGCACGAGAACGAAATCGAGTGCGTCTACGTCTATCTGGGCAGTGCCTTCGGCGCAGAGGCATTGCGCTCGCACGGCTGGTGGCATTCCACACCCTCCGCACGTTTCAAGTGTTGACCCACAGCCAGGCCGCCTTCCGGCGCCTAGGACGGCTGGTCACCGAAGCCGGCTGCCGCCAGATCGAGACGCTTGCCGAGGGGTGCACGACCGAGCTCATGGGAACGCTCAGGCGGAGCTGACCTGCCGTGCTCACGTCAATGTCCTTACATTATCCGCCAGGCCTCGGGAGCGAGCGGGGCAGGAGGTCGCAGACAAGCGGGAAAGTGGTGCACTTAATATAGCCCATTGTCTTTTCACTTTTTTCGAATTAGCATCTTTTGCTCTCCCCCTTCCCGAAAGAGCACGGCGTCCGACCGATGGGCCGATGGCGACAGGGCGCAGGATGGTTTCTAACTGTTCTGACGCTCGTCTCTCATGTAACGGCACCGTTCGCCCATGGGGCGATGGCGCATTCTCCCTTCGCCTCTGGCGGGTTTGCCCGTATCGGGCAGGACTATTGCGTCGCGGACCCAGCGCGCAGCCCTGTTACGCCTATCCCTGCCACAAAGTCGCAGCAGTGCTTGATTTGCTTGGCTTTCCAGCTTGAAAACAAACTACTACCGCCTCCACTGTCTACAATCCCGGCTCAGGTTGTCCTGGCCGACAGAGTGCTCTTTTTGTCCATCGAAGCCACTCCTGGAGCCGTTGAACGCTTCCGCTTGCCACCCTCCCACGCACCTCCTACTACTTCGGCCTGATTTCCTGCCGTCGCTACACTGGCGCGCCTCACAGTCTCGAGCCTGGCTCGTAGCGCATTGACGTCTCCTGACGTTCGCGCCACCTAGTAAAAAGAGTGGGGAGCGTCTTGTTTTGAGCGCGGTGGGTCTCGCTTCTGCAATCAAGCAAGATTCGATGGGTCTTCGTGACAGACATCGCAAAGTTTGCACGGGCAAGCCTGTTTGCTACTCCTATGACGGGCAAAGAGGGATACCATGGAAAAGAAAAGTTTAAAGCGGTTAGTACAACCCGCATCTGCCGTTATTGCGCACCAATCGTTGTTTCGGACAGTTTTATTCGGTTCAGATTCATTGATGCCGAGATCGCCGAGTGCAGTTAGAGCGCTCGAGGCGCGAATAATCGAGCCGGCTGGAGGCAACCATCGAGCTGGCCCTGTAATGCGCCGTGGCAATGTCGATCAATCTCTCTGCGGCGGTCAAGCGCATGCCGCAGAAACGTTATATCCAGCGAGAGAACCCGCTTTAAAAGCCGTAAGACGTTTTGTTCTTGTTTTCGCGGCTGGCGTAGGCGCAGTGGTGTGCGCAGCCCTCATGCCATCATGGGCGTATGCTTCTTGCGGCTCGGCCGTGTGCGCCGTCAACACCCACTGGAATCTACAGGGGTTCGCGCCAGAGCCCGGACTGCGCTTAGATTTACGCTACGAATATATCGACCAAGATCAACCAATAGCGGGAAGCGACAAAGTCGCGGTCGGGCAGGTTCATCGCCACCATGACGAGATACGTACGATAAACAGGAATTATCTTGGAACGCTGGATTATACCCTTAACCACAACTGGGGCGTAGCGGTGACCATTCCTTTCCTGGACCGCTCGCACTCGCACATCCACAACCATCACGGAGCACAGCTTCTCGAGCAGTGGAACTTCGGGCGCCTGGGAGACGCCCGCGTTCTCGGGCGTTAACAAATGAGCGCAGAAGAGGAGGATAAGCCCGCCTTTTCCTTCTATGGGGTCAATTTCGGATTGAAGTTGCCTACGGGCGAGCGGGAGGTGCGAAATGCCGAGGGAGATCGGGCAGAGCGCACGCTGCAACCCGGCACCGGTACAACGGACGCGCTCCTGGGCGCTTTCTACAGTCGTTTGTTACCGAACTCGGATGCATCCTGGTTCGTTCAAGTCTTGTGGCAGAAGCCGCTGGGCGACAAGGAAGACTATAAACCGGGGCCACGCCTGTCGCTCGACGCCGGTTATCGTTACGAAGCGACCGACAGGATCGGATTGATGATCCAGCTCAACGCCCTCTACCAGAAACGCGATCGGGGCCAGCAGGCGGAGCCGGAGGACACCGGTGGCAAGTTCCTGTTCGTGAGCCCCGGCGTTGGCTTCGCGATCGCCAAGGGTACACAAATCTACGGCTTCATTCAGCTTCCCCTTTACCAGTACGTGAACGGAGTGCAGCTAACAGCAGACTGGTCGGTAGTCGCTGGGATCAGCAGTCGGTTTTGAACGTTTTGCCGCCGGCGCGGAAGCATTCCCCTGTGTCCCGATGCGGGGTGGATCTGTGGCGCGATGTCGTGGGGCAGCGCCCCAAGCGCCGGCGCGTCCTAGGCCCGGGCTGCGGCGCCTCAAGGGGCTCGGGCAGGATGAGGCCTTAGATCGTGGGGGCGGGCAAATAGTCATCCCCCACGATCAGGCGCCGCTTGAAGAGGAGTGTCAGGTCTTCCATGCGGTCATGGCCTAGGGCGCAGGAGCGGCTGATCATTTCCCCCGCTGGCTGCAATTCCCGGAGCCGGTTCCCGAGCGAACTCGCAGCCCATGAGCGCCCCTGGGCTTCCCCCCGGCGCTTACCATCGAATTCCTCCTCGAGACTTGAATGGCAGACGAGTCGCGCCCTGGATCGTTAGCGGCCACGTGCGCTCCGGCTGTCCTTCATAGGACCCATCGAGAGCGCTTTCTCGACCTGCAAGCCGTAGGCGCTGCTTCGATTCGATAGCTGCCCCTCCCAAAATCCAACGACAATGACCCGGCTCGCAATGAGCAAACAAATCGTTACAGCCGACATGGGTGCCATTCCCGTTTTTTTGTTTAAGGATTCTCCTCAATCCCTAAGTAGTTACGTTAGAATAAAAAATATGGATCGACGGGGTGTGCTGAAAAGCCGAGAGGTACCGGCCCGATCCTACAAAGCTTTCGGCTGCCCGGATGGCGAAACTGGTAGACGCAAGGGACTTAAAATCCCTCGGGCCTTGCCCGTGCCGGTTCGAGCCCGGCTCCGGGCACTCCCACTTTTTTGCAGTCCGCTGTACGAGGCCTCAATAGCCAACAAAACAAAGACTTGAGGCGTCATCACATCCTGCCGTGAAGCATAAAACTCCTGCCCAGCCCTCTTGGGGCGTTTGTTCTCTACGCCCAATTCACGCTAAGGATCACGCTCGGGGAGGCGCCATAGGGTAACTTTGCGCACAAGAGGGGGAATGCATGGGCGCGCGAAGGTGCGGCGAAGCAGGGCGGGGGGCTCGGGCACGTTCGGCACCAAGCCCGAGGTGATCCCTTGACGGCGTGGGTCTAGGCGGAGCTTGCCGTGCTCGAATGGTGCGAGCTACACCTGGACGAGCGCTATGTCGTGGCGGCGGGCGAAGCTCTCAGGGCTGGCAAGACGCGGGCCGACGGGGCGGTTGCCCAAGCCTAGGGGCGATCCGAAGCCCGCCCGCTGCGCTAGGCAGGGTCTGAATAAGTAACCGAACTTTATGATGCACCACGGTCACCGCGGCGTGTTCCTTTTCTGCCCGATGCCCGAATCTGGCGGTTTACCGTGTTTTTGGTTGTCTTGCTGGATGCGTTTCGTTTGATCGTCTTGTGGACAGGAGGTTACGTCCCGTGGAGCAGAAGCCGATGTCTGGCATGATTAGAGAGTGGCGAGAGCAAGCCGCGCGAAAGCCCGTGCGGTGTCGTCTCGACAGAGAGCAGGGCTCGTTCAGAGTTTCCCTAGGGACGCGCAGAGGTTGCCAGCCATGACGCATCGTTGCTTGGACTGTTGAGCTTCGCGCTCAGGGGATGGGCTTCCAAGCCATCGAGCGGGCGAAAGGGGACTCGACGTCGGCTACAGTCCTGGAAGGACTAGCAAGAGATTGAGGCAGGCAAACGTCCAGTCTATGCTGCCCGCCCGCAGCGCAGGGGTACCTGCTGGTAATGAACCGACATTCCACCTTGCGGTTTTTGCGCGCCAACGTAAGAAGAAGTCCCGACGTGGCGCTTCCTGGGAGGCGCTGCGCTATGCTTGCCCGGCTGGAGATTGGAGATCGACGCTTGTCGCGTCCAAAGTCGTTCTCTTAAAGTGCAAGAGCCGGCACGATCATCCAATAGGCGTTGAGCATGTAGAGGCCTGCGGCGATCAAGAGTACGCCTCCGGCAATTTCGAAGGCCTTCTGATGAATACTCAACGTTTTTAGGCTTTCCAGCCATCCTACCGCGCACGCGCCGAGAATGATGGGCACCGCGCGGCCAAGGGCGAACGCGAGCAACAGGACCGCGCCGAACCAGGCTGAGCCGATGCCGGCGGCGATCCCGAGCAGAATGACCAGCGCCGGTGTGCAGAACGGGCAGATCGCCACCGAAAACGGCGCGCCGAGGGCGAACGCGCCCCAGGCGGTGGCCGCTCGCTTCGCCCGCAGGCTGATGGTTGGCAGCGGTAGTCTCAGCCAGCCGGGCCAAAGCAGCCCCAGCAGGATCAAGAGCGGTCCGAGCACGAGGCCCCATTCCCGCCCCATGAGGCGCTGCAGGCCGCCGCCACCGAGACCGGCGGCTAGCCCGAGCGCGAGGTGGGTAGCGAGCATGCCGAGGATGAACATGCCGCCGTACGCGACCGCCTGACCCGGCGCCCGCGCCTTGGTGACATAGGCCAGAGACACAGGAATGGCGGCCAGGGCCACCGGGTTGAAGCTGAACAGGAAGCCGATCACGAACCCCGCCGCGAGAGAGGCGAGATTCGCCTGTTCCAGGGTCTGCCGCAGGCTTTCGACATCCATCAATGCGCTCCCGCGAGCCGCCGCATGAGTTCCTGGCGCAGGCGCTCGGCCCCGGGCAGGGTGGGGAACACCAGCTCGCCGTCGATGGCGATGGCAGGCAGGCTCAGTACACCCAGGTCCACCGCGTAATCCAGCTCGTCCAGGATATTTACTTCGCGCCAGCGCACCGCGCTCAAGCTCTCGGCGACCGCCCTCAGCGCCTCGCGCGCCTGGGCGCATTTGCCGCAACCCGGTGTCGAGAAGATCTCCACGAGGATCATGGCGTCTTCGCTTTCCCGGCTTCGGGCCGGCGCGGCGTGCTGGCATCGAGGGCGGCGAGGATGGGACAGGCGTCCAAGGGCAACTGCCCGCCGTCGCAGCGCGCGATCAACTCGCTCAGGGCCTGCGACATTGCCTGCAGCGTCCTGATCTTGTTTTCGATGAGCAGCTTCTTGTGCACCGCGACGCTCCTCACGTCGGTGCAGCAGGCATCTTCGGCGGCACGCAGCGTGAGCAGCTCGCGCACTTCGGCGAGCGAGAAGCCGCAATCCTGGGCGCGCTTGATGAAGTGGAGTCGCCGCACCGTATCGCCGCCATAGAGGCGATAGCCCGCCGCGCTCTTGCGAACTGGCGCGAGCAGGCCCTCTTTCTCGTAGAAGCGCACCGTGTCAGCGCTGACCGTCGCCAGCCGGGCCACTTTGCCGACGGTGAGGAGATCCGCCGACGCGTCGAGTTCGGAGGGGAGTTCCGGTTTCATGGCTTCGCTGCCTTCACGTCGATCGAGCGGGCCGTCTTTCCAGGCTTGTCCGCGGCGAGGATCACGCTGACCGCCTTGCCCCTCAGGGTCGGAAGGTAGACGTATTTACCGCCCTGCCGGATCGGTGTGCCGAGCGGGACGTCGATTTCGATCTGACTCGCCGTTGTCTCTAGCTTCAAGCTGCCGGCGCAGCTGCCCGGCTTGAAGTCGCAGTGGGTCAGCTTGGTACCCACCGCCTTGCCTTCGAGCGCCTCCTGCGCGAATCCCGGCCCGAGGGCAATCACCAGGAGCAGCGCCAATATAACGCTCCCGACTACATCAAATTTAGACATGGCTCGTCCCTCCTGAGATCGTTCGCGAGGCGGCCGTCCGCCAGATGCAGAAGGCGATCAGCGCGGGCGGCCAGCGCCGCCTGAACCAGCAGGGCGAGCAGGCTGATGACCAGGGCGAGCAACGCGATCACGACCACGGCCCGCGCCCGGTGGCGAAACGGATTGCGCATGCCCCGCAACACCGCGCCCATCGCTACCTCGCGGCGGCCGTGGCGGGGCGCGCGGAAACACCGCGACCGACGCTCACCACCGCGTCGAAGAACAGACGCGGCCGGCCCCATAGGGAATTGAAGAAGATGCTGGTGACGGAAACGGCCATTGCAGCCATCGCCCACACCGGGTAGAGCAGCCCGGTGGCCGCCAGCGGGATACCGACGCCGTTGAAGAGGAAGGCGAGCGCCACGTTCTGCAACAGCTTGCGGTAGCTCCAGCGGCTCACTTCCCGCGCCGTGACGACCGCGTCGAGGCGGTTATTGAGGATCACCACGTCGGCCGAGTCGATGGCGATGTCGGTGCCGCCGCCCATGGCCAGTCCCACGTCGGCCTGCATGAGCGCGGGGGCGTCGTTGATGCCGTCGCCCACCATGGCGACTTTGCCCCGCCGTTGCAATTGGCGCAAGAGTTCGGCTTTCTCCCCGGGAAGCAGGCCCGCATGCACTTGCTCGATGCCCACCTCTTTGGCCACACGCCGAGCGGCCCGCTCGTTGTCGCCGGTCACAAGCACGCTCGTCACACCCGCGCGGGCGAGTGCCGCGACGGCGGCGCGCGCTTCCGTCCGCACCCGGTCGCCCAGGGCGAGCAGGCCCAGCAGTTTGCCGCTTTTCGCCACCCCCACCACCGTGCGGCCAGCGGCTTCCAGCTTCGCGACGCGTGCCTCGACCGGGCCGAGCGGGAGGCCGCGCTCGGCCAGGAAGCGGGGATTGCCCACCAGGAGCTCTTCGCCGTCCAGCCGGGCGATGACGCCGTGGCCCGCCACTGCCTCGAAGTGCGTGACCTGCGGCAACGCGAGCCCGCGGGCGAAAGCGGCGTCCACGATCGCCCCGGCCAGCGGATGCTCCGAGGCGGCTTCCGCGGCCGCCGCTAGGGCCAGGAGAGCCGCTTCGTCGCTTGCCACCGCTTCGATCTCTTGCAGCACCGGGCGGCCTTCGGTCAGCGTGCCGGTCTTGTCGAACACCACCGTGCGCGTAAGGCGCAAGGTTTGGAAGGCTTCGCCGGTGCGCATCAGGATGCCCTGCTCGGCCGCCTCCCCCGCGCCTCTTACGATCGAGAGCGGCGCCGAGATGCCCACCGCGCACGGGTAGCCCATCACCAGCACCGACAGCGCCGCGAACACCGCGCGCTCCAGCCCGCCGCCGAACCCGAGGAGGGGCGCGGCCACGCCCCAGACCAGGCCGGCCAGGATCGCCGCCGCGACCACCGCAGGCGCATAGACGCGGAGCACCCGGTCCACCAGGTGCATGACACCCGGCTTGAGCGCCCGCGCGTCCTCCACCTCGCGCGCCACCCGGGCGAGGAAGCTCTCCTCGCCGACCCGGGTCACCCGCACCAGCAGCGTGCCCAGCCCGTTGATCGAGCCGCCGATCACCGCATCGCCCATGCTGCGCTCCACCGGGATCGGTTCCCCGGTCACCAGCGACAGGTCCACCGCCGAGTGACCCTCCATCACCGTGCCGTCCACCGGGATGCGCTCGCCGGGGCGGATACGCACGAAATCGCCCACTCGCACCGCCTTGATCGGCAGCTCGGTCTCGGCCCCGTCGCGCACCACGCGGGCGGTGTCCGGCTGCAGATCGAGCAGGCGCTTGACCGCCTGGGAGCTGCGGGTCTTCACGATCAGCGACAGCCACTCGGAGAACAGGTGGTAGGTGGAGACCATCACCGCCACGGCGAAAAAGGGTGCAGTGGGATAGCCCGGCCGGTCGATCACCAGCCCGATCGCGCCGCCGGCCAGCCCGGCGAAGGCGCCGAAGGCGAGCAGCACGTGCTGGTTGAGGATGCCCCGGCGCAGGGATTGGCCGGCCATGACCATGATGTGGCGAGCGCAGCCGAACACGGTGGCGAGCGCCAGCGCGGCGACGATCACCGGGATGCCGCCGCCCAATACGCCCGACTGGCGGGCAGCGGCAAGGGCGAAGACCACCCCGGCGAGGGCGGCCGCCGTGCCGAGCGCGACGCGGCTGCCCCGCGACGACAGGGTGAGGGCGACGAAGGCGATCAGGCTCGCCGTCGCCGTGCCCGCGATGGCCACGGACCAGGGGTTTCCCCAGTCTGCGATGAGGGCGATGGCGGCGAGGCTCAGCATCACGGCGAGGACGAAGCGCCGCCCCTCCCGCACCAAGTCGGCTTCCTCCTCCTCGAAGGCACGGAGCTTGCGCGGGTCGTGAATGGTGTAGCCGATGTCGCGCAGGGTCTGCAAGACGGCTTGGGGCGCGATCTGCTGCGGATCGTATTCCACCAGCGCCTGCTCATGGGTGAGGCTGACGGCGATCTTCTCCACGCCGGGCAACCGACCCAGCGCCCGCTCGATGGTGCCGGTGCAGAGCGAGCAGTGCAGCCCGCCGATGCGCGCCCGGATGCGCGCGCGGCCAGGCCGGGCGGCCGGCTCCTCGCTCCAGAGCTTCAATGCTTCGGGGGTCGTGGCATGGCTCACGGGGGATCTCCTCGAGGTTGTTCGGCGGCGACTCGATAGCCCGCGCGCTCGATCAGTTCGACCAGCCGCTCGGGCGAGACCTCCCGCGGATCCAGAAGAAGGCGCGCCCGACCCTCGGGCCAGGACACCTCGACACGGCGCACGCCGGGCAGACGGGCGAGTAGCGCCTGCAGCCTCTGCGCGCAGCCGCCGCAGTGCATGCCGTCGATCTTCCACGTCATTGTTCGCATGGCGCCCTCGGGATCTGCCAGAAGTAATTTAATGCTAGACCTTGAAGTAAGCTCTCAGGTCAAGACCTGCTTGCATGGCGTGGAGGAGGAGTTCATGGGATTCTACGCTCCCGCACCTCTCGAGCAGAACGCCTGCCGCCGCGGGGCGGAGACGTGCCCGGTGGATGTGACGGCAAGCACGAGGTGTGGTAGAGGAGGCGGTCACCCCCGACCACCAGGCGCCGCTGGGAGAGGAGCGCTGGCTCTTTGCGGTGGCTAGGACCTGAGCGCGGGAGCGGCTCGTCCTCTCCCACACAACCTGCCGTCTCCCGAGACGGTTTCTGGACGAATCCGCCGCTTCGGAAAATTCCTCTGGACCCCTTGCGCACGCCGGGCATCCCGATGCCTTCGACTCAAGGGGTTCTTCTGCCCTTCTGGGCGGACGAAGAGATTCGGACGATTCGCGGCAATGCCCCACCAGCCTCGGCGTGGACCGGTGCGCGGCGGATCGGTTAGACTTGCGCCGGCCGGCAGGATGGAGCCGGCGGAAGGAAAGAGCATCCTCAGGCGAGCTTTCCCCGAGTCCGCCCGGATCACGCAGATTTACTCACGAACAAGATAAGTTTATGATATTATTAAATTTATAGTGCTGGTTCCAGCACCACCAGGTGGTGGCGATGAGTGAGCGGGTCGAGGACTGGCGCGACATTTAGCAGCAAATCGGTCGAAAGCGTGCACAGGACAATCTAGAATCATGATCGTCTATGATTTGGTCTGCGTGCTGGGACACCGCTTCGAAGGATGGTTTCCCGGGGCGGAGGCCTTTGCCGTTCAAAAAGAAAAAGGCCTGGTTAGCTGTCCTGTCTGCGGTGACAGCAATGTAGAGCGCTTGCCATCGCGTCCCCACATCAACACAAAATCCGGTGATAAGGCAGCCCCCGCCTCGGGGTTTGCGGAAAAGCCTCAGCACCCGGCGGAGGTACTCAGGGCGGTGCTGAACCGGATTCTTAACCAGTACGAAGACGTGGGGAAGCAATTTCCGGAAGAAGCGCGGCGTATTTATTACGGAGAAGCTCCCCCGCGCAACATCCGCGGTACCGCCCGACGGGAAGAAGCCGAGGCACTGGCAGAGGAGGGTATACCCGTCGTACAGCTCCCGATTCCCAACCCTGGGGATTTGCACTGAGCAAGCTCTGACCTATAGCGCTAGCACGTGGTGGCGACTGCCGCCGGCTTGCTTCGCCTTATACATGGCGGAATCCGCCATACTGAACAGCTCGTCGAGATTGTTTCCGTGATCAGGGTAGAAGCTGATCCCGATGCTCGGTGTCACTCGTAGCTCGTTCCCCCGATAGGGAATCGGCTCGGAGAGCGCTAGTATGATCTTGGTGGCCACGGCTTCGGCGTCTTCCACTTTCGACACCCCGGACAGCGCCACGACAAATTCGTCTCCCCCATAGCGGGCAACAGTGTCTTCCTGCCGCACTAAACCCTTCAATCGGTCGGCGAGGCACTTGAGGACGTAATCCCCAGCCTCGTGGCCATACTGATCGTTCACTTGCTTGAAACCGTCCAGGTCGATGAACAATACCGCCACCTTGAGGTTGCGCCGGCGTGCCTGCACCTGCTTGACTGCCACTCGCTCGTAAAGCAGCACGCGGTTCGGCAATCCGGTGAGCTGGTCATGGTAGGCCTTATGGGTGATTTCTGCCTCCCGCAAGCGCCGATCGGTCACGTCTTGCACTAGAGATGCGACTCCCACCATCCGTCCTTCATAGTCCATGAGAGGCGTGTTGTACCACTCGCACAAAATCTGTCGCCCGTCCTTGGCAATGTTTTCCTGTTCTACCCGATCGCCGCCAGTCCGATAAACAAGACTCTTCCACAAAGCGCTCATCTGCTGCTGGGCCTCTGGGGTACCGATCACGAGCTCCTGTAAAGGGCGACCAAGCGCTTCCTGCTCGGAATAGCCGAAAATCCTGGTGGCCGAAGGGTTCCAGGTAACTACACGGAAGTGCTCGTCCCATTCGATGACTGCCAAGGGAGAGTTCAAGACGTGCAGCATGAGGCGCTGTTTGTCTTGCCGTTCCGCTTCTTCAGCGCGCCGGCGCTCAATGATTTCCCGTTGCAATTGCCGATTCGTTTGCTCGGCCTGCCGGTGAGCTTCCGTGAGCTGGTGGACGAGCTCGTCGCACTGGTACTTGAGCCAGAGGCTCTCCACCAGCGTCCGGTGGGATTGGTATCCAAACGCGAGGAGCGCGGCCAGGTAGACCAAGACGAGGAGTCCCAAAGATGCGAATACTTCTCCACCAAGCAGCAGGAGGGTGGTCGCCAAGGGTGCTACTGCGCCTGCCAGATAGGCGGCGTAAGCGGGATAGACCGGGCAAGCCGGAACCAAAGCGCCTGCGGACATGCCCGCGATCGTGCAGATCACGAGCACTTGATGAAGCGGATTGGAAACCGGGAACAGGGCACTGCCCAAGGCCCCCCAGCATAGCCCGATGATTCCCATGACTACCACGATCCGACGCTCCCACCGGCCGATTCCTGCGGGACTGGGCCGAGTCCGGTCGAAGGCGACCATGAGGGAGGTGCGGAGGGCAAAAGCCAATGCCAAGGCGGCGAACCAAGCGAGCAAGGCGCTCTGCGGCAGATCGCCCCAGAGCACATAGACCACCAGCGCTGCGTTGAGCAAACTTACCAGTGTCGCCAACGGCGTCGTGCGGAGTAACAACCCGACGCGATCGACGGTAACCCGATCGCGGATCAGATTCGTTGGCAGCTTTCGGTTATTAAGCATCGAAGTCATTTTGTGGTTGATGGTTGGAATCGGGCGACACTACCCGCAGGGCCAGCCTTTCTCCAAAGGGGCAGTTTCCGTGCCAGTTACCGTAAAGCATCATTGGCTATAAAATAATGCGTATAATGTATATTATGTAAAATATCATCTGGAGGTGTTACCTCCGACCCTCCTTTGGGGGCCAGGATGATAGGGGTGGTTCGATGGTTAAAAGAGCTGCCCGGCTACGATACGCGGGACGATTTCACAGACTTCCGACTTTGTATCAGACGTTTTCGTTTTCAGGACCAACGAGCGGGCCGGTGTTGCCGTAAAGACGGCCTAACGTTGGGAATCCGAACAAATCGACAGCCCCGAAATTCCCTGCTCTTCCCCCTCCTCGCGTTTTCGCCACTGAAGCGCCTTTGAGGACGACAGGCTGGCTCACATGCTTTTGCGCGTGGGGGGCATCCATACGGGGGAATCAGGCTAGGCCAAGATGGCCTCGCCCGCGAGAACAGCCGACGGCCCGTGGGGTTGACTAGGGTTTTATCGCCTGAGACCGCAGCAGGTCGGCGATCTTTGTGTGACCTCTTTCCAGTGCGATGTCCAAAGCCGTGCGACCGGTATCGTTGCGTAGCTTAGGATCGGCGCCATGGGCGAGCAGCATTTCAACCACTTTCGGATGATTCTCGCGGGCCGCCATCATCAGCGCGGTCATCCCGTTTTCGGAGGCCGAATTGACTTCTGCTCCCAGCGCGAGGAGAAGCTTCACCAAGTCCGCATGGCCTCCAGTTGCGGCATAAATCAGCGGATTCCAGCCCTTGCGGTCGATGCGAGCCCCATGGGCGTAAAGCTGTTTGACCACGGCGGTATGCCCATGGAGCGCTGCCAGCATGATGGGAGTGTCACCAAAACGATTGGGCGCATCGACCTTTGCGCCGCGAGCAAGGAGCAGGCTCACCAGTCGTTCGTGCCCCGCCCGGGCGGCGATGCCAAGAAGCGAGGTTCCCAACTCATCTACCGTGTCCACGGAAGCTCCTCGTTCCAGGAGGGAATCCACCTTGGCCAGGTCACCTGCTCGTGCGGCCGTCAGTAGTTCCTCGTAGACGCTCGCCGCAGCGGTGAAACTTGCGCCGAGCAGCCATGCGGCCAGCAGAAGTCTCCAGGTGGCTTTCATGCACGCTCCAGCGCCTGTCCGGTCGAGAAGGGAGTGATGCGGAAGAGGCGAAAGAAGTTCTCCATGGTCGCCTTCTCGATAGTGTGAACCGGCACATTTCTTAAGCGGGCGATTTCTTCCGCCACATGGACCACGTAGGCCGGCTCGTTGGTTTTGCCCCGGTAGGGAACCGGCGTCAAGTAAGGAGAATCTGTCTCGATCAGCAGCCGCTCCAGAGGAACGCGCCGGGCTACATCCTTGAGTGCGGCTGCGTTTTTGAACGTGACGATCCCCGAAAAGGAGATGTGGAAATCTAGCCCGAGCGCCGCCTGCGCGACTTGCCAGCTTTCGGTGAAGCAGTGCATGACGCCGCCCACTTCGTTGGCACCTTCCTCCTCCATGATCCGCAGCGTGTCCGCTGCCGCACTGCGAGTATGGATCACGAGAGGCTTGGCGCACTGGCGCGCGGCACGAATGTGGATACGAAAGCGCTCCCGTTGCCATTCTAAATCACCTTGCAGGCGGTAATAATCCAGACCTGTTTCACCAATCCCTACGACTTTGGGATGGCTTGCCAGTTTCACCAGCTCGGAAACGGACGGCGTACGAGCATCCTGCTCGTCCGGATGCACGCCTACGGTCGCGTACAGATTGGAAAATCGCTCGACGAGATTTAGTACCTGGGGGAACCGCTCCAGGGTAACACTGATGCAAAGGGCATAGCCTACCCCGCGCTCCCGCATGCGCGTGAGCACCTCGTCAATGCGGGTGAAAAGCTCAGGAAAATCCAGGTGGCAGTGGGAGTCGACGTACATACTAATTTATCGGATTCAAATCATCCCGCTCGAACAAACTGCGATAGGCGAGCAAAAGATCCTCAATGAAGGAGCGGGCATTGAGAGGATGCCGTGCTAAGCGGTGAGCGGTACTCAGGCTCAACACCAACTCCGCGGCCTTGAGTCGGTCCGCTGCCGGAGCCAGGCGCTGGATCCCGGCTACGGCGTCCTGATTGTAGCGGACCACACCCGCAGCCTCCCACATCACCAGGTCGTAGAGCCACTTCTGTAGCCATTCCACCAATTGGAGCGGGTCGATTCGGTCCAGGCGTTCCGCCTCTAGCGCCGCCTGCATGGCAGTGGGCTGGGACAAAACCCTGATCAGCTCGGCCCGCTGGGCTCGGTAGGCTTCGTCCTTGGCACGGGCGGCCCGTAATGGTGCTCCCCCTGCCTCGGCCAACCAGACTGCTGGCTCGCTTATCCCCTGGTCCTGCAACCAACTGGCGGCCGCGGCCCAATCCGGGACGGGCAGGTGGACTTGCATGCAGCGGCTGAGCACTGTCGCGGGCAACTGCTTTGGACGATGGGATACTAGGAAAAACAAAGCGTTGGGTGGAGGTTCTTCCAGAGTTTTCAACAAAGCGTTGGCAGCGCTCGCGTTTAGCGCTTCCGCCGGATGGATGAGCACGAGCTTGTAGCCCCGGCGGTGGGCGGAAACCTCCAGGAATCCGTCCAGGCTGCGAACTTGGTCGATGGTGATGTGCCTCTTGGGTCGACGGGAGCCGCCACGGACGAGGCGCGGCTCCTCGCCTTCCTCGGCCGGCGGCTCTGCTTCGGGCTCGAGGGCACGGAAATCCGGATGGCTGCCCTGGTCGAACCAATGGCAACCCGCGCAGGTACCGCAAGCCTTTCGCCCGCAGCGATGCTCACACAAAAGGTAACGCGCCAGGGCCCGGACGAAGTGGAGTTTACCGATTCCCTCCCGTCCCTTGAAAAGGAGCCCATGGGGCCAGCGGTCCTCAAGCCGGTCCAGAAGCTCCTTCCAGAAGTTCTCTTGCCAGGGATAGATCAATCTTTGAAAAGGCTTGCGAGAATGACTTCGAGTTCTTTCTGTATGCCAACGACGGGGCGCGTGGCATCGATCACCCGAATACGATCCGGGTAACGTCGTGCCCGGGCTTGGTATTTCGCTCGAACCCGGGCGAAGAAAGCCGCTTCCTCTCCCTCGAAACGGTCTTTCTTCCGCACCTCACCCCGCCTCTGCTGGGCGAGGGCTTCCGGTACATCGAAAAGCAAGGTGAGATCCGGTTGAAGGTCTGGGTGAACCCAGGTTTCCAGTGCCGCCAGCTTCTCGTCCGCGACTCCCCTGCCACCGCCCTGATAAGCGAAGGTGGCGTCGGTGAACCGATCGGAGACCACCCAACGGCCTTGCGCCAACGCTGGGCGGATGACCTGGACAAGATGCTCCCAGCGGGCGGCAAAGATGAGCAAGGCTTCGGTTTCCGCTGCCATAGGCTGGTGCAGGATCACTTCCCGCAAAGCCTCGCCTAAGGGCGTGCCCCCCGGTTCCCGGGTGATCACCACTGGTACCCCCCGTTGCTGAAGGAAATCGCGGATCCACTCCATGTGGGTGCTCTTCCCTGCCCCGTCGATCCCCTCCAGGGTGATGAATTTCCCGCGCCTATCCATCCATGCCCCCATTGCTCGCTGCGAAAAGCGGCGAAGGTTGGTGCTTCATCGTTGCCTCTGATACCGGTTGACGGCCCGGTTGTGGTCGGCCAGGGTCTCAGAAAACTCTGAGGTGCCGTCGCCCCGGGAGACGAAATAGAGAGCCCGAGTCTGGGCCGGCCGCACGGCAGCCTCGAGCGAAGCGAGGCCTGGGAGGGCGATCGGCGTTGGCGGAAGTCCCGCTCGAGTGTAGGTGTTGTAATCGTGGTCGCTGGAAAGATCCTTTCTCTTCAGGTTTCCGTCGAAGGCCTCGCCCATGCCGTAGATCACGGTCGGATCGCTCTGGAGCCGCATGCCGAGCCGCAGGCGGTTGTGAAAGACCCCAGAGACCATGGGCCGGTCGGCTTGCACTCCTGTTTCCTTTTCGATAATGGAAGCGAGAATGAGGGCTTCGTAAGGGCTGGAGACGGCCAGGTTGGGTGCCCGGGAGGCCCAAACCTGTTCCAGGTGTCGCTGCATGGTGTGATAGGCGCGCTTGAGTATTTGGATGTCACTCGAACCCTTGGAGAAGTAGTACGTATCCGGGAAAAAAAGTCCTTCGGCAGAGGTTTCCGTTGCCCCCACCGCTGCGAGTATTTCCGCCTCGGAACGGCCCGCGGTATCGTGGCGCAGCCCAGGGTGCTCATCCAGGGCTTTCCTGAGCTGCTTGAAGCTCCAGCCCTCAAGGAGGGTGATCTCCGCCAGAGCGACATCGCCGCGGGTGAGCCGTTGCAGCACGTTCCATGCCGACACGGGCCCGCTGAACTCGTAGCTTCCGGCCTTGATGCTGCCTTCTCGCCCGAGCAGGCGCGCCAGCGTGATGAAGCTCAAGGCATCCGGCACGAGCCCCTCCGCAGCGAGCTCCCCGGCAATAGTGCGCAAACTCGTCCCTGGACGCACTTCGAACTCTTGGGGGGAGCGGGACAGTTCGACCGGCAGAAACCAGCGTGTCCCTATCCAAGCCATCGCGACGCACAGGGCGAGGAGAATGCTGCCGATCAGCCACGAGCCAAGCCGCAGGTTATGCCTACCCATCGGCGAATACCTCGGCCTGGATGCGCCGGGTGAGGGCGCCCGGCTCCCATGTCCTGCGCTCCAGCGCCGCGATGGGCCACAGCCGGATGACGCTGTTGACGAGAAAGGCCTCCTCCGCGGCAAGCAGCTCGTCCAGGGTGAGATCCCGGACCTCGAGGGCAATGCCGGCGCTGCGGGCGAAGGCCATGACTCGATCCCGTTGCACTCCTTCAACCCCACAGCGGCTCAGCACCGGGGTTACCAGGCGCCCATGCAGCACGCAAAACAGGTTACTCATGGTGCCTTCTACCACGCGCCCCGCCCCGTCTAGGAGCAGGCCCTCCTGCACGGTAGCGTCCTGCCACTCACCCCGGGCAAGGACGTTCTCCAGCCGGTTTAGATGCTTGATCCCTGCCAGGCGGGGCTGGTAAGCCAGGCGCAATGCGCACACCCGCACACGCACCCCTGCTTCCCCGTAGGAGGTGGGATACCCCGGCAAAGGGCCGACACTGACGATCCGGGTGGGAGCGCCCGCCAGGTGAGGTCCATACCCTCGGGCCCCTGACCCCCGGGTGACCACGATCTTTCCCACCCCGTCGGAGAGTCGGGCGGCAAGACGGTGCAATTCTTCCCGCAACACCTCTTCCCCGGGGCATTCGATACCCAGCGCCGCGCAGTCCCGGGCAAGCCGACGGTACTGCCAAGACCACTCGAGGGGAGCGCCGTTGCGCAGCCGCAGGGTGCGGAACACGCCATCGCCGTAGGCCAACCCCCGATCCGCAGGGTCGATGCCCGCGGCCTCGACACCGTTTACCAGGTAAAAGCCCTGCATCGCTGTGTTTCCCGCTCAGGGATTCGG
Source organism: Pelomicrobium sp. (assembly GCF_036803785.1). Classification (NCBI taxonomy): domain Bacteria; kingdom Pseudomonadati; phylum Pseudomonadota; class Hydrogenophilia; genus Pelomicrobium; species Pelomicrobium sp. The sequence goes on from NZ_DAIRTR010000002.1 coordinate 40,317, forward strand.
GATGCCCCTGTGCCGATCCACGCCCGACCCGGGCTTGGGACCGCGGTTAGACTCGGGAAAAGACCAGGGTGCCGTTGGTGCCGCCGAAGCCGAAAGAGTTGGAAAGGGCCACTCGAATGCGCATCTCCCGGGCCACGTTCGGCACGTAGTCCAGATCGCATTCCGGGTCCACTTGGTGCAGGTTGATGGTCGGCGGAGCGATCTGATGATAAACCGCCAAGGCTGAAAATACCGCCTCGACGCCGCCTGCGGCACCAAGCAAGTGTCCGGTCATGGACTTGGTGGAGCTCACCGCGACGCGCTTTGCCTCTTCGCCCAAGGCGCGCTTGATCGCCACGGTCTCCGCGATGTCGCCAAGGGGCGTTGAAGTCCCGTGGGCGTTGATGTAGTCCACGTCCTGGGGGGCCACTTGGGCGTTGCGCATGGCGTTTAGCATGCATCGTGCCGCCCCTTCTCCATCTTCGCACGGTGCGGTCATGTGGTGGGCGTCGGCGCTCATTCCAAAGCCTGAAAGTTCCGCGTAGATGCGCGCTCCGCGGGCTTTCGCGTGCTCCATCTCTTCCAACACCAAGACGCCTGCACCTTCGCCCAGGACGAAACCGTCGCGTTCCTTGTCCCATGGGCGGCTGGCACCGGCCGGGTCGTCGTTACGCGTGCTCAAGGCGCGAGCGGCGGCAAATCCGCCGATTCCCAAAGGGCAGACAGTAGACTCGGAGCCGCCTGCGATCATCACGTCCACGTCCCCGTATTCGATCAGACGAGCCGAATCCCCGATACAGTGGGTGGCAGTGGTGCAGGCCGTTACCATGGCCAGGTTCGGGCCCTTGAACCCGTACATGATGGACAGGTTGCCTGCCACCATGTTGATGATGGCTGCTGGGATGAAGAACGGGGAGATTTTCCGCGGCCCCGAAGCGAGCATCTCGGCGTGGGTAGACTCGATCAGGGGCAATCCCCCGATGCCGGAGCCGATATTGACGCCGATGCGTTCTGCATTCTCCTCTGTGACCTGCAACCCGGCATCCTCGATCGCCTGGATGGCGGCGGCCATGCCGTAATGGATGAACAGATCCATACGCCGCGCCTCTTTGGGCGAGAGATATCGGGTCACATCGAAGCCCTTTACCTCTCCGGCGATCTGGCTGGCGAAGGCGGAAGCGTCGAAGCGCGTGATCCGGGTGATACCGGAGCGACCGGCGACGATGTTCTGCCAAGCTTCCTCCACGGTGTTTCCCACCGGCGACACGATCCCGAGGCCAGTGATTGCGACCCTACGGTTACGCACAGCGGCTCCTGGACGATGATGAGTCCGAGAGAAAACGGGAAATCAGCTCAGGCGGGATTTGATGTATTCGATGGCCTGTTGGACCGTGGTGATCTTCTCCGCCTCCTCATCGGGAATTTCGCACTCGAACTCCTCCTCGAGCGCCATGACCAGCTCCACGGTGTCTAGGGAATCGGCGCCGAGATCATCGACGAAGGAAGATTCCATCTTGATATCCGCTTCGTTGACACCGAGCTGCTCGGCGACGATCTTTTTGACGCGCTGCTCTACGTTTTCCATATGGGCTCTTCCCTTCCCTTGTGCGGACATTCGATGCTACGCAGGATGAGCAAATGGGCCCAACCCGCGCACGTATAAAACTTTTGAAGTTTACCAAATTTGCCCGTGGGGCGGAACGAATTCGCCCCCGCACCGCCTAGGCGTCGCTTTTTTCAATCCATGTACATCCCGCCGTTGACATGCAGGGTACAACCGGTGATATATGCCCCTCCCGGCCCGGCCAGGAAGGCCACGGCAGCGGCCACGTCCTCGGGCTGTCCCAACCGGCCTAGGGGTACGTGCTCAAGAAGGCTCGCCCGCTGGGTGTCCGAGAGGCTGCGGGTCATGTCGGTTTCGATGAAGCCCGGCGCCACGCAGTTGACCGTAATGTTGCGGCTCGCCACTTCCCGGGCGAGGGACTTGCTGAAGCCCACCATACCGGCCTTAGCGGCCGCGTAGTTGGTCTGGCCGGCGTTACCCGTGGCGCCGACCACGGACGAGATGTTGATGATGCGCCCGAAGCGGGCCTTCATCATGGGACGCAGCACCAGCCGGCAGAGGCGGAACACCGAGCTCAAGTTCGTCTCCAGGATCTCATTCCACTCCTCATCTTTCATGCGTAAGAGCAGATTGTCCCGAGTGATGCCAGCATTGTTGACCAAGATAGTGGGAGCGCCGAAACGCCGGTGCGTTTCATCCACTACTGCCTCCGCCTCCGCCGTGCTGCGGACGTCGAGCTTGAGCCCTGTGCCCCTCATGCCAGCTTCTGCCAGCAGTTGGCCGATGGCCTCCGCCCCGCTGTTGCTGGTCGCAGTACCGACGACCGTGGCGCCGAGACGTCCAAGCTCTAGGGCGATGGCTTGGCCAATCCCGCGACTTGCCCCCGTCACCAACGCAACTTGTCCTTGCAGCGGATGCTCCGCCATTGCTTCTCCCCCTTCTCCGCCTATGGAGCGAGCGCCTTGAGTGCTTCCCGCAGCGCAGCTTCGTCGGTCAACGCCAGCGTCTGCTGGGAGGGCTCGATACGCTTGTTGAGTCCAGCCAGCACCTTACCTGGGCCGCATTCCGCCACGTGGCTGACTCCTTCCTGCGCTAGCCGGCGGACGATCGCGACCCAGCGCACCGGGCTATAGACCTGGCGCACCAAGGCTTCCCGGATGGCATCCGCATCGTGCCGCTCGTTCGCATCCACGTTGTGCAAAACCGGGATCTGGGGTGACTGGATCGATATCTGGGCCAGGGCTTGGGCCAGACGCACGGCCGCTGGTCTCATCAGGCTGCAGTGGGAAGGGGCGCTCATGGGTAACATCATCGCCCGCTTGGCGCCACGGGCTTTGGCGAGGGCCATGGCCCGCTCCACCGCACCATGGTGTCCGGCGACGACCACTTGGGCGGGGGAGTTGTAGTTGGCCGGCTCCACCACCTCTCCTTGAGCCGCATCCCGACACACCGCCTGCACCGCTTCATCCTCGAGACCCAGGATCGCGGCAATGCCGCCAGTGCCTTCCGGCACCGCTTCCTGCATGGCCTGGGCCCGGAGTCTCACGATCCGCAACGCATCGGCAAACCCGAGGGCCCCTGAGGCGACTAGCGCGCTGTACTCTCCCAAGCTGTGGCCTGCCATAACCGTGGGTTCTGGCCCATGGAGGTCTTCCCAGGCGCGATAGACCGCGACTGCCGCCGTGAGCATCACGGGCTGGGTGTTGATGGTCTGGTTGAGCGCCGGCTCCGGCCCCTGCTCGACCAGGTCCCACAAGTCCTGTCCTAGCACTTCGGAGGCTTCGGCGAAGGTTTGCCTTACCACCGGAAGGGCGGCGAAACCGTTCATCATGCCCACCGACTGGGAACCCTGCCCGGGAAACACAAAAGCGAATTTCATCCGGCGCTTCGACCTCTCACCAGCGAATCAGGACCGCACCCCACGTAAAACCGCCGCCGATGCCCTCGAGCACCACATGCTGGCCCCGGCGCACTCGGCCGTCGCGCACAGCGATGTCCAGGGCGAGGGGTATCGACGCCGCAGAAGTATTACCGTGCTTGTCCACCGTTACCACCACCCGCTCCATGGGAAGGCCTAGCCTTTTCGCGGTCGCCTGAATGATGCGAATGTTGGCCTGATGGGGGATCAGCCAGTCCAGCTCCTCGGGTTTCATGGCGACTTCCGCCAAGGTCTCCTCCACGATATCCCCCAAGGCCTTGACCGCGAACTTGAACACCGCGCCGCCTTCCATGACCACGTAGGGCCGTCCCGAGACTCGACCGCCGCAGATTTGCCCCGGTACCATGAGGCTTCCGCTGTGACGGCCATCCGCATGGAGGCGATGGGCCAGGATGCCGGGCGTGTCGTCGGCAGCAAGCACTACTGCGCCTGCCCCGTCGCCGAAGAGCACGCAGGTGGAGCGGTCAGTCCAATCGAGGATACGCGAGTAGATTTCGCTTCCAACGACCAGCGCGTGGCGGCATTTGCCCGCTCGCATGTACAGGTCCGCCAGGGCCAAGGCGTACACGAAGCCGCCGCATACGGCTTGCACATCGAAGGCCGGACATGCGTTTTCTACTCCAAGCTTCGCTTGGAGTACGCAAGCGGTGCTCGGAAAAACCTGGTCCGGCGTGGTGGTGGCAACGACGATGAGGCCCAGATCGTTCGGCCGGATACCGGCGGCCTCCAATGCTGCGCGGCTCGCTTCCATGGCCAGGTCGCTTGCCTTCTGGTCTTCATCGGCGATGCGACGTTCTTCGATGCCAGTCCGGGTCACGATCCATTCGTGGCTGGTGTCCACCAGCTTTTCGAGATCCCGGTTGGTGAGGATCTTGCGCGGAAGGTAGCTGCCGGTGCCGACGATGCGGGAGTACATCAGGCCACGCCTTCTCCCGCGGCCTGCGGGAACAGTTCGCTCAACTTCTCGGCCGTGTGTTTGGCGGTTCCTCCCCGCACTTCGTCTACGGCGCGGCGGATGGCGTACTGGAAAGCCAGAGCGTCCGCCGATCCGTGGCTCTTTACCACGATGCCTCTCAGACCAAGAAAACTCGCGCCATTGTACTGGCGGTGATCTACCCGTCGCTTGAAGGCATTGATTACCGGCAAAGCAACGAGCCCGATCAAGCGTCGGAACGGGTTGCGGGTGAACTCCTCGCGCAAGAAGGTAGCGAGCATCTGGGCGAGCCCTTCGGAAGTCTTGAGCGCCACATTGCCAACGAATCCGTCGCACACCACGATGTCCGTCGTTCCCTTGTAGATGTCGTCGCCCTCCACGTTGCCATAGAAGTTAAGACCGCTTAAGCGCAGGAGCTCGGCGGTCTTTTTCACGACTTCGTTGCCCTTGATTGCCTCGTGCCCGATGTTGAGCAGCCCCACCGACGGCCGGGGCTTGCCTTCCACCGTGGACACCAGCACCGAGCCCATGATGGCGAACTGCAGTAAGTGTTCCGCAGTGCAATCCACGTTCGCCCCCAGGTCCAGCACGCAAGTGTGGCCCTTAAGCGTGGGTAGCACCGAGGCGATCGCCGGGCGCTCGATGCCCGGCAGCGTCTTTAGCACGAAACGGGCGATCGCCATCAAGGCTCCAGTGTTTCCGGCGCTCACGCAAGCATCGGCTTCGCCGGTTTTCACCAGGTTGATGGCTAAGCGCATAGACGAGTTCTTTTTGTTCCTGAGCGCGAGGGCCGGGGGCTCGTCCATCGCCACCACTTCGGAGGCATGTTGGATGCGGCAGCGCTTCTCGGGGGTCCCGCCCAGCTTCACCAGCTCGGTGGCGATTGCCTCCTGTAGGCCTACCAGCACCACGTTCAACTCCGGGTCCCGGCGCAAGCACTCGACAGCGGCCGGCACCGTCACATGAGGGCCGTGATCGCCCCCCATGCAATCGATGGCCACGGTTACTTTCATTCGCTCATGTCCCCCCCCGCCTTGGGACCCGGCGTCACTGCGGAAACGCCGGGCTTCTCACTCGGGCGATCCGCTTCTTACAAACACGGCGCGGCCGATAGACGCGCTGACGGCTATTCGCCTTTGGACTTGACCACTTTGCGACCTCGATAATGGCCGCTAGGGCTGATGTGATGCCGCAGGTGCACCTCTCCCGTCGTCGGCTCGATGGCGAGCGGGGGGGTGCTGAGGGCATCGTGGGCGCGGCGCATTCCCCGGCGCGAGGGCGACTTCTTGTTCTGCTGCACGGCCATGATTGCGAACTCCTATCGTTCGATGCTCTTTCTGTCTTTGAGAAGGGCGAGCACGGCAAACGGCCCGCCGTCGGGGGGTTCGAGATCCTGGGACACCAACCGAGGACTGCACGCGGTATCGGGGTGGACAGGGGCGAAAGGCATGGCCAACAGCAACTCGTCTTCCACCAACGCCTCCACATCCAGATTGGGATCGGCGACCCATGCCGTCCACTCCTCCGGCTCCTCCTCCACTGGACCCAGGTCACGCTCGGAGGCCACCAGCCGAAATCCGCTCTGGAGATCAACCGGCAGCTCCATCGCTTCCAGGCAGCGCTGGCACTGCACCACCAGCGTTCCGGATACGAAGAGGTGCAAAATAGGGTGGCCGTCCTGGTCGACCATTCCCTCGAGGCGATAGAAAATTTCGCCTTCCTGGGAAGCCAGGCAGTCCACGAGCCGGAGCAGGCTCGAAATGCGAATTGTACCCCGCAGGTTGCCTCCCTCTCGCGCAAAACGGAGGGAATCAACCGTCGTTTGAATAGACATAAACAAATAATGATATTATTTCGTTGAATTCGCGTCAAACTTGAAAACGGAATCCGCCGGGCGGTACGTTCACGGCCCCTGCTCTCCAATACTTCCGTTCAAGCTGTCTTGATCCCCCCATCGCTGCCCATCGTACTCGCTTCCACGTCCCGCTACCGGCGCGAGCTCCTTGCCCGGCTGGGGATCCCCTTCGACGTCTTCGCCCCCCACGTGGACGAATCCGCGCTACCTGGGGAAGAGCCCGCAGCGCTGGCGCTGCGCCTGTCTCGGCTCAAGGCGCAGGCCGCACAGCGAGCCTATCCTCGAGCCTTGATCATCGGCTCCGATCAGGTAGCAGCCCTGGACGGGGCGACGCTGGGGAAACCGGGCGATTATGCCAACGCCTTCCGGCAACTCGAGCGCATGAGCGCCCGCCAGGTGGAATTCCACACCGCGGTGAGCCTGCTCAACAGCGCCACGGGAGCACTGCAGAGCGAAGCCACCATAGTCCGAGTACGCTTCCGCCCGCTGAGTGAGGAGGATATCCACGGCTACCTGTCGAAGGAGCCGGCTTTCGACTGCGCCGGGGCTGCGCGGGTGGAGTCCCTGGGCATCGCCCTGTGCGAGCGCATCGATAGCGAGGATCCCACTGCACTGATCGGCTTGCCGCTGATTACGCTGGTGTCTATGTTGCAGCGGGAGGGGGTTTATGTGCTCCGCTGAGCGGCGTGGCCGGGGCGTACTCTATTTGGTGCCTTCTCCCCTCGGCAATACCGACCTTGACCGGATCTTGCCCGCCGGCGTGCGGCAGATCGCCGCAGGCCTCGAACATTGGATCGCCGAAGGTCCCAAGACGCTACGGCGCTTTCTCAAGCTGAACGGCACGCGGCTGCCCTTGCAGCAGCTCAAGATCGAAGTCTTGCAGGAGAACACACCCCCCGCCGCGCTGGAGCGCCTGCTCTCGCCGCTGGAGGCGGGGCACGACGTGGGCATCGCCTCGGAAACCGGATGCCCAGCGGTGGCGGACCCGGGCGCAGCCCTGGTGCGCTTGGCCCACCGCAGGGGCATCCGGGTGGTGCCTTTGGTGGGGCCCTCTTCCCTGCTTCTGGCACTGATGGCTTCAGGCCTCAACGGCCAGCAATTCGCCTTCCACGGCTATTTACCGGTGAAGTCCACCGAATGTCGCGCCCGGATCAAAGCCCTCGAACGCGACTCCCGGGCGCGCCGCTGCACCCAGATCGTGATGGAAACGCCCTACCGCAACGCCCGGTTGTTCACGGCACTACTAGAAGTCTGCCACGACGAGACGGAATTGTGCATCGCCGAGAATTTGACCGCCGCTGCTGAGCGGATCGAGACCCGAACCATCGCCGAGTGGAGGAAGAACCCCCTACCGCCGGGCGAAAATCCCTGTCTCTTCCTTTTCCTGGCGTCCTAGCCGGCTTTTTTTCTCAGCGCGGAAGGCTAACCCCCCAGGTCCGCAAAGCGGCGCCTGTCGCAGCACCAAAACGCCGAGCCAGCCGCTCGCCCAGACCTTCCTGGGGAGTGAAATCCACGATGTGTTCCGCTTTGATCACCTCCCGAGCCACCTCGGCGGCGCTGGCGAAGTCATCGGCCAATCCCAGCTCGATGCTGCGGGCGCCAGTCCATACCAGGCCGCTGAAAAGCTCGGGTGTCTCTTTGAGTCGCCCTGCCCTGCCCTCGCGCACCACCTCGATGAACTGGCGATGGATCTCCTCCAGCATCCTCATCGCGTGGGCCCGCTGTTCGGGGTCCATGGGAGAGAAGGGATCGAGAAAACCCTTGTTTTCTCCGGCAGCAAGCAGCCGGCGCTCAATGCCAAGCTTTTTCAGCGCCTCGCTGAAACCGAAGCCGTCGATCAGCACTCCGATGGACCCGATGATGCTCGCCTGGTTGACGAAGATCTTGTCGGCTGCCACGGCCGCGTAATAGCCGCCCGAAGCGCACACATCCTCCACCACCGCGTATAGCGGGATGTGGGGGTGGGCTTTTCTCAGGCGTTTAATCTCGTTGTAGATATAGGCCGCCTGGACCGGGCTTCCGCCGGGGCTGTTGATGCGCAGGATGACCCCGGCCGTATTCTTGTCCTTAAATGCCCGCTGCAGTCCGGACACCACGACATCGGCACTCGCCCGTTCGTCGGCAGCGATGATGCCGCGCAGTTCCACCAGGGCACTGTGCTTGCCCGGGATCGTCATGTCGGTCTTGCCGATCCAGCCGAGCACCAGGAACAACAGGAGAAACAGATAAAGAAAGATAAGCAGCTTGAAGAAAATCCCCCAACGCCGGGCCCGGCGCTGCTCTTCGATTGCCGCCAAGGCGACTTTCTCCAGGACCTGGCGCTCCCACCCGGGGCTCGCGTCACTGTGTTCCAGCATCGTTGCCTACTCTTGTATTTGCAGATAGAGCACTTTTCCTTCCTGCTCTTCGACAGCGACCGGCGTCAATGCTGCGCTATAGCAGGGCCCGGCGATGCATCGACCCGTCTCTGGCGCGAAGAGCGCGCCATGCATCGAGCAGACCAAGTATACCCCGGAGTCATCGAAAAAACGGCCCTCTTGCCAATCCAGCTCGACGCCCAGATGAGCGCAGCGGTTGAGGTAGGCGTAAACACGGCCGCGGTGGCGGATCGCAAAAGCGGGGAGCCGCACTCCGCCCCGTTCAACCCAGAAGCGCGCTCCCAGCCTCCCGTCTTGCAGGTCGGCGGAAGCGCAGATCAGGCGTTTGTCGCCAGCCATTGGTTCAGCTCGGCCACGCTCTCCACACACCCGAGGGGCTCTAGGGCCATGAGGGCTTGCTTGGGATGGGCGCCATAGGCAACCGCCAGGGCCGGTACGCCCGCGTTGCGAGCCATTTGCAGATCATGCACAGTGTCCCCGATCATCAGGGCCCGTTGCGGCGCCAGAGCGAATTCCTCAAGGAGCTCCTGAAGCATGGCGGGATGGGGTTTGGAGAAGCATTCGTCGGCACAGCGGGAAGCGTGGAAATAGGGCGCGAGCCCGGTGGCGCCAAGGGCCCGCGCAAGGCCCCGCCGGCTCTTTCCGGTCGCCAGGGCTAGCCAATAACCCCGAGCGTGTAGACCCTCCACCGTCTCCCGGGCGCCCGGGAACAGGGGAATGTCATGGTCGCGGGCAAGGAAGTGGAGGCGGTAACGCTCCACGAGCTCCCCATGACGCGAGGCAGGCAACTCGGGCACCAAGGCGGTCAGCGCCTCCTTCAGTCCCAAGCCGATGATATAGCGGGCAGCCTCTTCGCTTGGCTCGGGCAGGCCCAGGTCGCGGCAGGCAGCTTGTACCGAAGCGACGATGGCCGCGGCTGAGTCCACCAGGGTCCCGTCCCAGTCGAATACCAGCAGATCGAATCGGCGGGTATCAGTCATGGGGAAGTCCCGAACTTTCCTGCGCCAGCAAGGTAAGGAAATTCCTGAGCTCCTCAGGTAGCGGCGCATCGATGATCAGGTACGCTTTAGAAGCGGGATGGTGGAACCCTACCCGAGCCGCGTGCAGGAACATGCGTTTGAGGCCCAAGCAGGCAAGCTTCCGGTTCCAGGCGAAATCCCCATATTTGTCGTCGCCGGCGATGGGATGCCCCAAGTGGGCCAGATGGACCCGGATCTGGTGAGTGCGGCCGGTCATGAGTTGGGCCCGCAAGAGGCTTGCCTCCTCCCATGCCCGCTCCAGGATGAACCGGGTTTCGGACGCCCGCCCGCCCGGCTTCACGCTGACCCGCCGCTCCCCGGTGGCGGTCACGTATTTGTTCAAAGGCAACAGAACGCGCCGCTCCGGCCAGCGCCAATACCCTTTGGCCAGCGCCAAATAGACTTTTTCCACTTCTCCCGAGCGCAGCTGTTCATGGAGCGCGGCCAAGGCATCGCGCTTTTTCGCTAAGAGCAGTACCCCCGAAGTCTCCTTGTCCAGCCGGTGAGCCAGCTCTAGGAATCTCAGACCCGGCCGCTGCAACCGCAGGGCCTCGATGGCTCCTAGGCTTACCCCGCTGCCTCCGTGGACCGCAAGGCCGGCCGGTTTATCGATGGCGACGAGCCATTCATCCTCATACAAGGTCCGCTGCCAGAGGTCCGGTCCCCCTTGGGGCAGACGAGGCGACGGGCGCTGTCCCTGCCGCAGTGGCGGGATGCGCACCCGGTCACCGGCCTGGAGGCGGTAGCCAGGTTCCACGCGTCGGCTGTTCACCCGCACTTCACCGGTACGCAACATTCGGTAAATTAGGCTCTTCGGTACCCCCTTCAGGCGCTTAGCCAGGTAGTTATCGATGCGCTGCTCGTGGGCTGCCTCTCCCACCTCGTCCCGAAACGCCGGTCTTTTGCTTAAACTATTCATTCTGCTTATACTTATAGATTGCACGCCGCGTCTGTCACGGGCGTCGATGCAGCGGGGCGGCCGCCCGATCCTGGCCAGCCCGGCTTGAGAATGCGTCCGATCACCGGCTGCGAAGGATACTGGTTAATGTCGCTCACCACGAAGACAAGTAGCGGCACGCTAAAGCACGATTGCGCGCTTGATCCACTCGGAAGCATTCGGCGAATTCCGCAGGCCTCCTGATGTCCCGCCCCGCAGTCCGGCGTTGCGACAGCGCCTACGGCCCATCCGGATCCCGAGCCATAAGCACGAGAGCTGGCACACCCAGGACGTGAGCCGTCGACTCCTCCCTCCACCGTTCGAGACGAGCAAGGTGATCCTTCGCCCGCATATCACCCGGGCGCGCCCAGTCTTGTGCTTCCCGTGTGGCGAGCGCGGGAGACCACGCAATGAAACGCATGTTATTCAACGCGACCCAGCCAGAAGAACTCCGGGTCGCCATCGTCGATGGGCAAAAACTTGTTGACCTCGATATCGAAACGGCGGGCAAGGAGCAACGCAAGGGTAACATCTACAAGGGTATTATCACCCGCATCGAGCCTAGTCTTGAAGCCGCCTTCGTCGACTACGGCGGTGAGCGGCATGGCTTCCTGCCCTTCAAGGAAATCGCCCGCTCTGCCCTCCCTACCGAGGGGGAAGCCCGAGGCCGGATCCAGGACCTGCTGAAAGAAGGCCAGGAGCTGATTGTCCAGGTAGACAAAGACGAACGGGGCAGCAAAGGCGCCGCGCTCACGACCTACATCAGCCTGGCCGGCCGCTACTTGGTCCTGATGCCCAACAATCCGCGCGCCGGGGGAATCTCCCGCCGCATCGAAGGCGAGGACCGCAATGAGTTGCGAGACATCCTGGCGCAGCTGGAGATCCCGGAGGGCATGAGCGTCATCGCTCGGACGGCGGGCATTGGGCGCACGCTGGACGAGCTCAAGTGGGATCTCAACTATCTCCTGCAATTATGGAAAGCCATTGAGAATGCTGCCCAAAGCCAAGGCGGCCCCTTTCTCATCTACCAGGAGAGCAGCCTGGTGATCCGGGCCATTCGGGACTATTACCACCAGGATATCGGGGAAATCCTGATCGATACCGAGGAGATCTACGAGCAGGCCCGGCAGTTCATGGGACATGTGATGCCAAGTCACGTGAACCGGATCAAACTTTACCGGGACGATATCCCCCTTTTCTCCCGCTTTCAGATCGAGCACCAGATCGAAACGGCCTACGCCCGGCAGGTGGCCCTGCCTTCCGGAGGCTGCCTGGTGTTCGACCACACAGAAGCGCTAGTGGCCATCGATGTTAACTCCGCCCGTGCCACCAAGGGGCAGGATATCGAACAGACGGCCCTCATGACCAATCTGGAGGCGGCCGACGAGGTGGCCCGGCAGCTGCGGCTACGGGACGTGGGTGGTCTGGTGGTGATCGATTTCATCGACATGGAGGACCCCCGCAACCAGCGGGAAGTGGAAAACCGCCTACGGGAAGCCCTCAAGTACGATCGCGCCCGGGTCCAAATGGGAAAGATTTCCCGCTTCGGCTTGCTGGAGCTGTCGCGCCAGCGGCTCCATCCCTCCATCGGGGACACGAGCTACGTGCCCTGCCCCCGTTGCAACGGCATCGGCCATATCCGCAGCGTAGAATCCTCGGCTTTGCACATCCTGCGCATCATCCAGGAAGAGGCCATGAAGGAGAATACGGCCGTAATACATGCTCAAGTACCGGTCGATGTGGCCACCTTCCTGCTCAACGAGAAGCGGGTCGATATCCACTCGATCGAAGCGCGGCTCAAAGTGGAAGTGATCTTGGTGCCCAATCCCCATCTGGAGACGCCCAAATATTCCATTAAACGGCTGCGCCACGACGAGCTCAATCGCGGAGCTCCCTTGCCACCCAGCTTCGAGCTGGTGGAAAAGCCCGCCGAGGAGGCGGAAATCCCCGCTTGGCAGGAGCCCAAGCCCGCCCGTCCGGAGGCGATGGTCAAGGGGTTCACCCCCTCTCAACCACCGCCCCCCGCCGCCAAGGAGGAAGAACCCGCGGCGCAAGCGACTGCCGTTACCGAGGCGAAAGGGCAGGGGGTCTCCCTGCTGGCCAAGGTGTTCAGGTGGTTCAAGGCGATTGGCGAGCACAAGGAAGCGGTGGCGCCCTCACCCACCGCGATGGTTCCTCCGGAGCCGGCGAGAAGTGCAGCGGAAGGCGCAACAGGAAGGCGCCGGCGTCGGCGCGGAGGGGAGGCACGCCGCGCGAGCCGCGAGGAGGCCTCCCTGGCCAAGACCACGCCCCTTCAGCCTGAAACGCGGGAGCGGGTAGCCGAGGCGCCGCGGACCAGACGGGAAGCGCATCCCGCTGTCGAGGCTCCTGCCGCTTCCCTGGAAAGCGCCGGGCCTGCCCGGGAGGGCCGCGGACCTGAAAGGGCCGAAGAGGGGGGCGGTCGGCGCCGGCGTCGGCGGCATCGGGGTGAGCGCCGGGAGGGTCATTCTGCCCGGGAGGCTGTAACCCCACTCCCGGTGCCCGCTGATGGAGCCAGGTCTGGCGTCGGAGTGGAGGCGGGCACCCATGAGCCCCAGGCAGCCGGGAGGGAGTTGGCCGGGTCACCGGCACCCGCCCGGCCTGATCCACCGAAAGAGGCGGCTGTTACTGTCGAGACAGTGACCGACTCTGCCCCGCCCAAGGGGGGCAGCCAGCCCTTCGCCCCCGTCCTAGGAGTGGAGGAAGCGGTTTCCCCACAGGCCACTTCGGCGCCACAGACGGCCCAAGCGGCAGCCGGCACCGTGGTCCTGAAAGAACTGGGGATTACCGTGGACGCCGATCCCCTGGCGGGAAGCGGGCTGGTCCAGATTGAGACCGACCCGGAAAAAGCCGCAGCTCCCCTCTTGCCGGAGCCAGCGTTGAGCGAAGCACCACGCCGGCCTCGCCGAATCCGTCCCTCGGCCCCCGCTCTGGATGAAGGGCCCTTGGTCCAGGTGGAAACCCGCCGCGACGCCTGATCACTTTCCGAGGCCTGCTTGCCCCGTGTCACGCAGGGCGGCGAGCAGGCCCTCGGTGGCCTCCTCGATCAAGTCCAGGACCCGCTCGAAGCCTTCGGGTCCTCCATAATACGGGTCCGGCACGTCACTGCCGCGCTCGCGCCGACTGTACTCGAGCAGCAGGCCCAGCTTGTGGCGATGCTCTTCCGGGCAGATCCGCTGCAGATGGGCCAGGTTATGTCGATCCATGGCCAGAATCAGGTCAAAGGTGACAAAGTCCTCTGCCCGGACTTTGCGCGCCACCAACCCTTCCAGGCAATAACCCCGCCCGGCGCCGGCCCTTCTGGCACGCGGATCCGCGGGCTCGCCCGCGTGATAGTCTCCATGGGTTCCCGCCGCCTCCACGTGAATCCTCTCACCCGCGCCCGATTCCGCTAGGCGCCGGCGCATCACCGCCACCGCCATGGGCGAGCGGCAGATGTTGCCCATGCAGACGAAGAGAATTTTTAGCTTGCCGTTTGCGTTCATCGCATGGCTTGTTAAGTGTCGGAAAGAAACGAGTTCCTCTCAGGCAAAATCAGCATCCAGCACGATACGATAGCGGGCTTTGCCGGCCCGTAAATGCTCCATTGCATCGTTTACGCGGCTCATCGGGAAACGCTCGACCTGGGGCGTGATGCCGTGGCGCGCGGCGAATGACAGCATGGCGTCCATGGCGCTGCGCGGTCCTGTCGGAGAAGCCGATATGCTTTTTTGTCCCGCGAGCAGCTCCATGATGCTGAGGGGAATCGGCTCCAGCACCGCCCCAACCACGTGCAGCCTTCCCTTGGGCGCCAGCGTGGCGAGGAGTGCATCCCAGGCGAGCGGGACGTTGACCGTATCCAGGATCAGATCGAGGGAACCCGTGAGTGCTTTCATGGCGGCAGGGTCCCGGCTGGAGATCACCCGATGGGCTCCGAGCGCCTTGGCCTCTTCCCTTTTGACTTCGCTTGAGGTAAACGCCGTGATCTCGCACCCCCAGGCCCGTAGGAACTTGAGGGCCAAATGACCGAGACCACCGATGCCCACCACCCCCACCCGGTGGATGGGTTTGACATCGAACTGAAGCAGCGGAGCGAACACGGTGATTCCGCCGCATAGAAGGGGGCCAGCGGCGCTCACCTCCAAGCCCTGCGGCAAGGGCACTGCCCAAGCCCAGTGGACCCGCAATCGCTCGGCGAACCCGCCATGGCGCCCCACTATGGTGGGCTTGACGTCAGGACACAGGTGCTGGTCTCCCGCCAAGCAATGGAGGCAGTGCATGCAGCTCTGCGCGTTCCAACCCACGCCGACCCAGTCCCCTAACTTCAACCCCTTGGCATGTTCGCCTAAGTCAACCACGCGTCCCACCACTTCGTGGCCTGGGACAAAGGGAAAGACGGTCATGTCCCACTCGTTGTCTAGCATGGAAAGATCGGAGTGGCAGATGCCACAATGCTCCACTGCGATTTCCACCTCTTCCGGACCGAGGACGCCAGCTTCGTACTCATACGCCTCGAGCGCGCCTGCGGGTTTGCGCGCCGCCCAAGCACGAACCTTGCTCATTGATCTTCTCCTCTCTCGAATCGAATGACTCCTATAATGCTCAAATCACAGATGACGTCTGTACAAGAGTAATGCCCATTCCGAGTAAAGTGGAGACCCTGCGCTGGCGTGACGCCCGGTTGGAGCTTCTCGACCAGCGCCAGCTACCCGAGCGCATCGAATACGTGACCTGTGCGAACGCCGGGCAGGTTGCCCAGGCGATCCGCGCCATGGTGGTACGGGGCGCTCCGGCCATCGGCTGCGCTGCCGCCTACGGCATTGCCCTGGAAGGGCTGCGTTTCGCGGGGCAGGAGCGCCCAGCCTTCGATGCCGGCCTGGAGCGGGCGTTTCAGCTCCTCGCTCAAAGCCGGCCCACGGCGGTCAATCTGTATTGGGCGCTGGAGCGCATGCGCCGGATCTGGCGACAGTCCGGAAAGCGGCCTCCCGAGGCGATTGCCGCGGCTCTCCTCGCGGAGGCTCAGCAGATCTTCGCCGAAGACCTTCAAATCAATCTGGCGATCGGTGCCCACGGCGCGACCTTGGTGGCCCATGGGGCCCGGATTCTCACCCATTGCAACGCGGGGGCCCTCGCCACCGCAGGCCACGGCACAGCGCTGGGCGTCATCCGCTCTGCTCGCGCCCAGGGCAAGGAAGTATCGGTGGTGGCCACCGAAACGCGACCCTTCCTCCAGGGAGCCCGCCTGACCGCCTGGGAGATGACTCAGGAAGGCATCCCGGTGACCCTGATAACCGACAATGCCGCCGGATACCTGATGGGCCGGGGCGAAGTGGATATGGTGGTAGTGGGCGCCGATCGGGTGGCGGCCAATGGAGACGTGGCCAACAAGATCGGCACCTACACCCTCGCCGTGCTGGCAGCGCGGCACCGCATCCCCTTTTATGTGGCTTGTCCTTTGTCCACCATCGATCGATCCGTGGCACAGGGAGAGGCCATCCCCATCGAGGAGCGCCCAGCAGAGGAAGTCCTGGGTTACGGCGAGTGCCGCTGGGCGCCCCAGGGCGTGGTGGCGCGAAATCCTGCCTTTGACGTGACCCCTGCCGATTTGATCACGGGCCTGATCACCGAGAAAGGCGTCATCGCGCCGCCTGACCGGCGCAAAATCGAAGCCCTGTTCGGGTGCATCTTGCTTGAACGGCCTGGCTAGAGGGACATGCCCCCACTCACCTCGATGACCGCGCCGTTGATATAACTTGCCTCGTCCGAGGCAAGGAACGCGAACGTAGCGGCGATCTCCTCTGGCTTGCCCAGCCGCCCCAGGGGGACTTTCTGTTCCATGGCAGCGAGCACTCGCTCGGGCACGGTGCTGAGGATGGGCGTCTGGATAAAGCCCGGACAGACGGCGTTCGCCCGGATGCCGCTTCGGCCCAACTCCCGAGCCCAGGTCTTCGTCATACCGATGACCGCGGACTTGCTTGCAGCGTAGTTGGTCTGGCCGAAGTTGCCATATAGGCCGACCACGGAAGAGGTGGTCAGGATGACCCCGGACTGCTGCGGGAGCATTGCCTCTACTACCGCCTTGGTGCAGTTGTAAACTCCTTTCAGGTTGATCTCGATCACCTGATCGAACTGCTCGTCGGTCATGTTTTTGAGCTGCGCATCGCGCACGATGCCAGCGTTGTTGACCAGGCAATCGATACGGCCGTACATCGCCACCATCTCTTTGACCATGCGCTCGATGCTGGCTCGATTGCGCACGTCCACGATAAACCCCACCGCCTCCCCGTCCGTCTGGCGGATTTCCCGGACCGTGTCATCCACCCACTCCGGTGTCACGTCGCACACCGCCACCCTGGCTCCTTCCTGGGCGAACTTGATCGCCGTCGCCTTGCCGATGCCCCGGCCGGCCCCCGTCACGATGCACACCTTCCCAGCAAGCCTCATGCGTTTCCCTCCCGCGTTTGCTCGACGTCATGCTGCGCAACACTTGCGGCTTCCGAGTTTTATGCTGCGCAACAAGCCCGAACTGGCGGGGCACTTTACTCCAAAATTTCGCAGCGCACAATACAAAAGAAAAGTCAAATTCTTTCAGAAATTCCAGGATTCCGGACAGAGCTCGAAAGCGCTTGGGCGCAGGTTAGAGTTCATGCTGCGGCGCAGGAGCCGCACTCCAGGATGTCAACGGGGGTGCCTACCGGCACCCGATCGAATAGGTCGATCACGTCGACGTTGCGCATTCGAATGCATCCATGGGAGGCGGGAATCCCCATGGGGGCGGTATCCGGCGCACCGTGGATGTAGATGTAACGCCGCATGCTGTCCACCTCCCCAAGCCGGTTGTAGCCGGGCTCGCAGCCGCAAAGCCACAGGATACGGGTCAGAATCCAGTCCCGATGGGGATAGCGGGCGGCCAGCTCCGGGGTAAAGAGCTCTCCGGTGGGACGCCGACCGACAAAGACGGTGTTGATGGGTTGGCCAGCGCCGATCTTCGCTCGGATCCGGTGCCGGCCCCGGGGGGTTTTAAAGCTGCCCATTCGTTCCCCGGTCCCGGCTGCGGCCGTGGACACGGGGTAGCGACGAACGAGACGTTCGTCCTCAATCAGATCAAGCTGTTGGTCGCATATCCTAACAACGATCCTCAACATTTTCTGCCCGTCGCCGCTGCGCGAAGAATTCCGTCAACAGCCGAGCGCAATCTTCTGCCAGCAGCCCTCCTTCTACCTGGGTGTGATGGTTGAGGCGCGACTCCCTCGTCAAGTCCACCACGCTCCCGCAAGCGCCAGTCTTGGGGTCTCGGGTACCGTAGACTACGCGGCGGATGCGGGCATGGAAAATCGCTCCCAGGCACATGGTACAAGGCTCCACTGTGACGAAAAGCTCGCAGTCAGGCAGTCGATAGTTCTCGAGCCTAAGGGCCGCGTCCCGCAGAGCCAGCACCTCAGCGTGGGCGCTGGGGTCCCGCAGGCCGATGGGACTGTTGTGCCCTCGGCCCACGACTCGGCCATCTCTCACCACGACCGCCCCGACCGGCACCTCGCCCGCTTTCCAGGCCTCCCGGGCCAGGGTGATCGCCTGCCGCATGAAATCCGCGTCCGTCATGGGGACCGTAGCTTACCGCTGCCTTCCCGCCTCGTGCCAGCCCTTTCGTACACGAAGGCAGGTCTTCCCCATGGCCGCAAGGCTCTGGCGCCTCGTTCCTTAAGCGTTCAAAACGCTCTAGCCCCTCGGAGGATAGAGAGCTTATCCCGGAATCCTTTGCCCCCAACTGCCAGGCTGCGAGCGGCGGCTTCTGACTCGTTGTGGCGGACATTGCCCTTCGCTTGGCCTACCGTAGCAACGGCGCTCTGCGTCGGGCCCCTCATCTCCCATCATTGCCGAAAACGAGCAGCGTGACCCGGGGGGCGTTTTTTTTTTGCAAGCGGCTTGCATGTCTGTCCAGGTGCGCTCGCGGCTGCCGTGACATGAATGGAAAGCGGGCTCATCCGGATCGAGCGCGAAGTATGATGCATCTGTTCGCATCCAGACAGTGGCAAGCCCGGCACGAGGGCGCCGCGCGGCCAACGGGTGAAGGCTTTCCCGGATCAAGAGGAAAGGTGGCGCCGCACTGCCTCCTGCGGCATTGCGGCGGCCTCCTCTTACTCCCACTCGATCGTGGCCGGGGGCTTGCCGGAGATGTCGTAGACGACACGGTTGACGCCACGCACTTCGTTGATGATGCGGTTGGAGACACGGGAGAGGAGGCTATGGGGTAGCTCTGCCCAGCGGGCGGTCATGAAGTCCTGCGTCTCCACCGCGCGCAGCGCTACCACGTACTCGTAGGTGCGGCCGTCCCCCATGACCCCCACGGATTTGACCGGCAAGAACACG
Source organism: Pelomicrobium sp. (assembly GCF_036803785.1). Classification (NCBI taxonomy): domain Bacteria; kingdom Pseudomonadati; phylum Pseudomonadota; class Hydrogenophilia; genus Pelomicrobium; species Pelomicrobium sp. The sequence goes on from NZ_DAIRTR010000002.1 coordinate 59,286, forward strand.
GCGAAGGCTTGACTCACCTTCTCATACCATCCGGAGTTGCGCAGCTCTTCGATGAAAATGGCGTCTGCCTGGCGCAGGATGTCAGCGTATTCTCGCTTGACTTCCCCCAGAATCCGTACGCCGAGTCCAGGGCCGGGGAACGGATGGCGGAATACAATCTCCGGTGCAAGTCCCAAGGCAAGGCCTAACTCGCGCACCTCGTCTTTGAACAGCTCTCGCAGGGGTTCCAGGAGCTTGAGATGGAGCGTCTCCGGCAGCCCGCCCACGTTGTGGTGGGATTTGATGGTACGGGCTTTTTTGGTCTTCGCTCCAGCCGATTCGATGACATCGGGATAGATGGTGCCCTGGGCTAACCAGCGGGCGTTCCCGAGCTTTTCTGCCTGCTCTTGGAACACGTGCACGAACTCGCGCCCGATGATCTTGCGCTTCTCCTCCGGGTCGCCCACCCCTGCTAGTGCTCGCATGAAGCGCTCGGAGGCGTCCACCATCAGCACCTTCACCCCCAGGTGACGGGCGAAGGTGTCCATGACCTGCTCGGCCTCGTGCAAGCGCAGCAACCCGGTGTCTACGAAGATGCAGGTAAGCTGGTTGCCAATCGCTCGGTGGATGAGGGCCGCGGCCACCGACGAATCTACGCCGCCGGACAGCCCCAGAATCACTTCGTCGCCGCCCACCTCGGAACGGATGCGACCCACCGCCTCCTCCACGTAGTCAGGCATGTTCCAGTCGGCTCGACAGCCGCAAATAGTATGCACGAAACGCTCTAGGATGGCCTTGCCTTGGAGCGTGTGGGTCACTTCCGGGTGGAACTGCAAACCATAAAACCCGCGCGCCTCATCGGCCATGCCAGCGATGGGCGAAGCGGCGTTGCTAGCGATTACCTTGAAGCCCGGCGGCAGGTCGATCACCTTGTCGCCGTGGCTCATCCACACGTCCAGGAGGCTATGCCCCTCTGGAGTGACCCGGTCCTGAAGGTCGCGAAGCAGACGCGAGTGGCCCCGTGCCCGAACTTCGGCGTAGCCGAATTCCCGCACCTTGGAGCTTTCCACCACGCCTCCGAGCTGGGCTGCCATAGTCTGCATGCCATAGCAGATGCCCAGCACGGGCACCCCTAGACGAAACACGATCTCCGGTGCCCGGGGGGGTGCCTCTTCGTACACCGATGCCGGCCCGCCGGACAAGATGATGCCCTTGGGAGCAAAGGTGCGAATGAATTCCTCGGGAGCATCATAGGGATGGATCTCGCAATACACGCGACACTCCCGCACCCGGCGGGCGATGAGCTGGGTGTACTGGGAACCGAAGTCGAGAATCAGGATGCGATCGTGCACGGGATCGAGGCGCTTACGTGGAGCACATGGCAGCCCTACCGGTCCGGCTCGAGCGCTGGCCATGCTTCCCGGTTCAATCGACGTGGTAATTCGGTGCTTCCTTGGTGATCTGCACGTCGTGCACGTGGGACTCGCGGATGCCGGCGGAAGTGATCTCGACGAACTCCGCCTTGGCACGCAGCTCGTCGATGGTGGCACAGCCGCAATAGCCCATGGCCGAGCGCACCCCGCCGATCAGCTGATTGATTACGTTGACCACCGGCCCCTTGTAAGGCACGCGGCCCTCCACGCCTTCGGGCACCAGCTTGTCCGAGCTCATCTCGGCATCCTGAAAGTAGCGATCGCTGGAGCCCTGCTGCATGGCGCCCAGGGAACCCATGCCCCGATAAGTCTTGTAAGAACGGCCCTGGAACAGCTCGATCTTGCCTGGCGATTCTTCAGTGCCTGCAAACAGCCCTCCTAACATGACCGAATGAGCGCCGGCGGCCAGAGCCTTGGCCACGTCACCGCTATAGCGGATGCCCCCGTCGGCGATCAGGGGTACGCCGGTGCCTTCGAGGGCCTTGGCCACGTTAGCGATGGCCGTGATCTGGGGCACGCCCACGCCGGCCACGACCCGGGTCGTGCAGATCGACCCCGGGCCGATGCCCACCTTGACTGCATCGGCACCGTGGTCTACGAGGGCTTTCGCGGCAGCTGCGGTGGCGATGTTGCCGCCCACCACTTGCACTTGGGGGAACGTGCGCTTGACCCAGCGCACCCGGTCCAGGACTGCCTGCGAATGGCCATGGGCCGTGTCCACCACGATCACGTCCACGCCCGCTTCCACCAGGGCTGCGGCCCGCTCCTCACTGCCTTCGCCCACCCCGATGGCCGCCCCCACTCGCAGCCGTCCCAAGGCATCCTTGCAAGCGTTGGGATGCTCGCTGGACTTGAGGATGTCCTTCACCGTGATCAGCCCCCGCAACTCGAAGTTACTGTTCACCACCAGCACTCGCTCCAGGCGATGCTTGTGCATCAGGGCCATCGCCTCCTCCAAAGGCGCACCCTCTCGCACTGTGACCAGCCGCTCCCGGGGAGTCATGATGTTCCTGACCGGCTGGTCCAAACGGGTTTCGAACCGCAGGTCCCGGTTGGTGACGATGCCCACCACCCGGAGCCCTTCCACCACCGGCAGCCCGGAAATCTTGTGCTCCCGCTGCAGCTCGAGCACCTTGCGCACCGTCATGTCGGGGGGGATGGTGATCGGATCTTTGACCACGCCACTTTCGAAGCGCTTGACCTTGAACACCTCCTGGGCTTGGGCCCGATCGGTCATGTTTTTATGGATGATTCCGATGCCACCCTCTTGCGCGATGGCGATGGCGAGGTCTGCCTCCGTGACCGTGTCCATCGCAGCGGACACCAAGGGGATGTTCAGTTTGATTTCCCGGGTGAACCAGGTCTCCAGGCTGACTTCGCGGGGCAAAACGGTGGAGTGGGCGGGAACGAGCAGAACGTCGTCGAACGTGAGAGCCTTTTCGATGAGGCGCATTTTTTCCTACCTGCCACAAAATATCATTATACCGACCCGACGCCCGGAGGGTAAATGTCGATTCGACATTAACTTTTAAATACAATCAATTGACAAGAAAGTAAAATCGTGTAGGCTGTAGGGCGTTTGCATCAACGTCCTGCCCCGTCGGGCAAGGCAAGGAGCGGATCGCATGACCTTCACGATGAGGGGGCTGGTGGCGGCAACCCTGGCTCTGTACACCCTGCCGTGCTTTGCGGACCTCTACAAGTGCAGCGATACGCAAGGCCGGGTGTATTACACGGATCAGCCATCCGCTCGCTGCCTCCAAGCAGGAACGGCCATCAAGACGCCCCTCCCGGCCCAAGCGCCTGCAGAGAAGGCCGCCTCCCCGGCGCCCAAAAGCCTCCAAGAGCAGGAGCTGGAGTTCAGAAAGCGCCGGGCGGAGCGCGCAGAAGCGGAGCTCAAAGCACAACAAGAGGCCCAACTCAAGGCCCAGAATTGCGACGCTGCCCGGACCAACCTGGCAAGCTATACTCAGGCCGGACGGGTGTTGCGCTTCACGCCCCAGGGCGAGCGGGAGTATCTAAGCGACGAACAGCGGGCCGAGGAGGCCGAGAGGTGGCGCAAGGAGGTGGCCAAATGGTGCGACCATTGAGGCCCTCTGTCACGGGCGACTCGCAGTCGCTGGACTAGCCTTCCGACTTGCGCCGGCCAATCGCTTCCGCCCGCCGGCGCCGGACCTCCTTGGGGTCGGCGATCAGCGGGCGGTAGATTTCCACTCGGTCCCGATCGTTGAGCGGCGCGTCCAGCCGGCTAAGCTTGCCGAACACGCCCACCTTGTTTTTCGTCAGATCGATCTCGGGAAAATCTTGGAGGATCCCGGAACGCTCGATGGCTTGCTGCACGGTGGTGCCTGGGGGCACGGTGATCTGCTTGAGCCGCTGCAGGTGCGGCATAGCGTAGACCACTTCCACCGTCAGCTCATCGCTCATCGTTTGCCGTAGATCTGCTCCGCTCGCCGGGTGAAGGCATCGACGAAACTGTTGGCGATCCGGTGGAACACGGGACCCACCAGCTTTTCCAGCAGCTTGTGGGAAAACTCATAGTGCAGCCGAAACTCCACCTTGCAGGCCTGCTGCTCCCCCAGGGGGATGAAGCGCCAGTGGCCATCCAGGCGCCTGAAAGGGCCGTGCCTGAGCTCCATCTCGATAAGCTCAGGGGGCTGCTTGGTGTTCTCCGTGGTGAAGCTCTGACGAATATGGTGGTAATCGATGACGATGGTGGCGTGGCTGCGGTTGCCATCGATCGGCGTCTCGGAGGCACCGCCGCACCAGGGCATGAACTCAGGGTAGCGCTTCACCTGATCCACGAGTTGGTACATCTCCTGGGCCGAATACGGCACGATAACGGAACGCTGGACTTCGGCCATGGGTCGTTAGGGAAACCTCGGACACCGCCAGGGGAGAGTGCAAAAATCGTTAAAATAACGTATTTTCGTCCTAATCTCACCCGATGAGCATCGCCCAGAACAAAAAGGCGCTCCACGACTACTTCATTGAAGAGCGCTACGAGGCCGGCATTGCCCTGGAAGGCTGGGAGGCGAAGGCGATCCGGGCAGGGCGGGTCCAACTCAAGGAAGCCTATGTGGTGGTCAGCAAGGGCGAGGTATTTCTGGTGGGCTGCCACGTTAGTCCGCTGCCCACCGCCTCGACCCACGTGCACCCGGACCCCACGCGCACGCGCAAGCTGCTGCTCCATGCCGAGGAGATCAGACGGCTCATCGGCAAGGTGGAGCAGCGTGGCTACACTTTGGTGCCCCTGGACATGCATTATCGCAACGGCCGCATCAAACTGGAAATCGGCCTCGCCCGTGGCAAGAAACTTCACGACAAGCGGGAAGTAGAACGTCAGCGGGAATGGGAACGGGAACGCCAGCGACTGCTGAGGGTGAGATGAACCGGCACGGCGAGCGCTTGTTGCATGGGCCGACTCGAGACCGTATCATGGGCGCCGCCTTCATCCGGCGGCTACCATGCCCGCTCCCACGGTACGAGCTTTTCCCTTGGTGAGACCCGCGAACGGCATTCCTCCTCCGGTTCCGCCCCGGGCAGTCATCGCCTGGCTCTTCGTCTGCTGTGCCTTGATTTTCGCCATGGTGGTGGTGGGCGGCGTCACCCGGCTCACCCATTCGGGACTTTCCATCGTGGAGTGGCAGCCCATCGTGGGCACCATTCCCCCCCTGTCCCAGGAGGATTGGGAAGCCCTGTTCCAGAAATATCAGCAGACACCCGAATACCAGCAAGTGAACAAGGGCATGTCTCTGGATGAATTCAAGGACATCTTCTGGTGGGAATACTTCCATCGCTTGCTCGGTCGCGCCATCGGCGTCGTCTTCCTCGTACCCCTTATCTATTTCGCGATCAAGCGCTCCATCGACCGGCCGCTCGCCTACAAGCTTAGCGTAATCTTCATCCTAGGAGGGCTACAGGGAGCGTTGGGCTGGTACATGGTCCAGAGCGGTCTGGTGGATGATCCGCGGGTGAGCCCCCTGCGCCTGACCGCTCACTTGGGGCTGGCGTTCCTGATCTACGGAGCTCTGTTCTGGATCGCCCTCGATCTGTTGCGGATGAAGGAACCGCGTCTCCCCAGAGATCCCCGCCTGCAAGGGCCTAAGCGCTTCGCCTATGCCCTGGCCGCTCTGGTTTTCCTGATGGTGCTCTCAGGGGGGCTAGTGGCGGGGCTGCGAGCGGGTTTCGCCTATAACACCTTTCCCCTGATGAATGGTCGGCTCGTTCCGCCCGAGCTGTTCATGCTGGAGCCGTGGCACGTCAACTTCTACAGCAACATGGCCACCGTCCAGTTCAATCACCGCTTGATCGCCTGGTTGCTCGCCTTCTTCACGCTGGCTTTCTGGCTCTGGGCGCAGCGCTTTCCCTTGCCGCCCCGCGCTCGCATCGCCGTCCATGGGCTTGTTGCCCTCCTTGCTCTGCAGCTCGGCCTGGGCATCGCCACGCTCCTCCTGGTGGTTCCCCTTCCCCTCGCCGCGGCTCACCAGGCGGGGGCACTCTGCGTGTTCACCTGCGCGTTGTGGGTGGCCCACGAACTGCGGTGGGCTGGTGCTTGAAAGCCCGAGGGATTTTTTCGCGGCAAAGCCTGGGCGGGCGATAGCGTAGCTTGATCCACTTTACTCCCTCCTCACCACGATGGGCCATCAGCCCAGACAAAATATCCTAAACCTTAGGGGGTGACCCGGTCGATCACGATACGCACGTCTCGGGCGTTCGAAGCCACTGGCCCTGCGCTGCCCACGAGGTCACCGCTCTGCAGCTCAGCGCTTCCAGACTTAGAGATTCGAGCGATTACCATCACCTTCGGGACGCCGGAGAGAGAAACGCCAGGCACCATGCCCATGCCCTCGTCCAGGGTGAAGCTCAGGGGGAGATCGGAGGCTTTTGCCCGCAAGATGGCGAGGGGCATGGGGGGTCCCTCCACCGCGCGGGCGTAGATGAACAGGGTATCGTCGGGTTTGACCCGCGCCGCCAATGCTGGGCTCAGGGTGGCAACCCCGGCCAGCCGTCTGCCCTGCCCTGCGGCGACAGGCGCGCCGCTTTCCTGCTGGCCGGCGCGTTCCTTCGAAAGCCGGTCGCGGGCTTCGGACAAGCTCTCTTGCACTCTCTCAGCCAGCTCGGAACCCGGCTCGAGCTGAGCCGCTAGCCGTTCCCAGTAGAGGACTGCGCCGGCGTAATCGCCTCGCTCGAAGGCTGCTGCCCCCGCCAGGGCCAGAGACTTGGGATGGCGTGGATCGATTTCCAGCGCACGGGTGAGCAACTCTCCGGGCTTGCCCAGTAGGGATCGCCCTTGGCCCATGGCCAACGCGTCGGCCAGGTCGGCCAGGATCGCTGCATTGTCCGGGTCAAGAGCCCTCGCCCGCTCGAAAGCCGCTGCCGCCTGATCGAACCGCCCCAAGGCCGAATAGGACCGGCCGAGTAAGGCCCAACCCTTGGCGTCTTCGGGGTGTTCTTCCAGCCGTTGCGCCAGCCGAGCCACCATGGTTTCCACGTCCGCGGGCGAGGGGGGGAGGGGTTCGGTGGAAGCCAGGCGCAAAGCATCGAGGCTTCCGATCTGCAGATAGAGCAGGATCGAAGCGATCGGTACCGCGAGCGCCAGCAGGACGGGAAGGGCAAATCGGCCTCCGCCGCGCGCAAGCGTGCTGGCGGCAGACGGGGCGGTGTCCAGATCCCGGAGCATCCGGCGCTTGAGCTCATCCAACGCCTCCTGGTACTGGGCGTCGGTTAGCAGGCCGTTTTCCCATTCCCGGTTGAGCTCCTCACGCTGATCTTGGTAGACAGCTCGGTTAACGCTCAAGGGATCGGCGCCTGTAGACCGGCGTGGACCGCGCAGAAGAGGCACGAGGATAAAAGCGAGGGCCAGGGCGAGGAGCGCACCGCTCGCCAATAGGAAAGCGCTCATCGCCCTTCCCGCCTCTCCTCCGCAGCGAGCAAGGTCTCGGCTTTACGGGCCTCCTCCTCGCTCAAGGGCGGCTCATGAGCCGGGCGCCGGCGCACCACTACGACTAGCACACCGAGTCCGATGGCCAGCAGTACGAAGGGCCCGACCCACAAGGCAAGGGTAGTGGATTTGACCGGTGGGCGGTAGAGTACGAAGTCCCCGTATCGGGCCACCAGGAACTCCACCACCTCCCGGTCGCTGCGGCCCTGGCGCATCATCTCCCGGATCTCCCGGCGCAGATCCCGGGCCAGGTCCGCATTCGAGTCCGCCAGGGATTCGTTCTGGCACACGAGGCAACGCAGCTCCTTGGCAAGGGCCTGAAGGCGTGCTTCCAAGGCCGGGTCTTCGGACAGGGGCACGGCCTCTTTTGCCGCGACCGGTCCCGCGAGCAGGATAAGGAGCAGCCAAAGCCAAGGAGTGCGCCTCATCCCTTGAGCTCCTCAATCACGGGCAGCAGCCGCTCTCGCCAACGCTCCGGGCTGAGGGGCCCGATGTGTTTGTAACGGATGATCCCCTTGGCATCGATCACGAAGGTCTCCGGCACCCCATAGACCCCATACTCGATTCCTACCCGGCCTTCCTGGTCCATGACGCTCACTGCGTAGGGGTCGCCAAAGCGGGCGAGCCAGGCAAGGGCCGCTTCCCGTTGATCCTTGTAGTTAAGCCCCACGATGGGCACCATCCCCGAGCGGGCCACCTCTAGGAGCAAGGGGTGTTCCTCCAGACAGGCGACACACCAGGAAGCCCAGACGTTTAAGAGCCAGACCTGGCCATGCAGATCGGCCGTATGGAAGCTTTTTTGCGGCTCGCGCAGCTGGGCGAGCCCGATTTCCGGGGCGGGCTTGCCGATCAGAGGGGAAGGCACTTCCCGCGGATTAAGCCCGAGCCCGACGAAGAGGAAGGCCGCCACTGCGGCAAACAGCCCCAGGGGAAGAAGGAAGCGGATCATGGTCGCTCGGTCTGCGGCACGAGTTCTCCGGCTGCGGCGACCTCCTTTGCTTCCTCTTGCCTCGCCCGCCGACCCGCGACCCGGTAGCGCCGGTCGGCGATGGCGAGAAGCCCACCGAGGGCCATCAGAAGACAGCCCCCCCAGATCCAACCGACGAAGGGTTTGTGATACACCCGCACGCTCCACGCCCCGTCAGGTAAGGGCTCGCCCAGGGAGACATACAAATGGCGGGTAAGGCCGTAATCGATGGCCGCTTCGGTCATGGTTTGCCCGGAAGCGGGATAGAAGCGCTTTTCCGGATGAAGCGTGCTCAAGTAACGGCCCGCACGGGTGACGGTCACCGTTCCCCGCAATGCCGAATAGTTGGGACCGGGGCGCTCGGCAACGCCCTCGAAACGAAACGCATAGCCCCCAACGGTCACCGTGTCCCCCACCGCCATACGCACATCGGTCTCCGTCTCATAGCCCTTGACCAGCGTCACCCCGAAGACGAATACCGCCACCCCCAGGTGCGCGAGGTGCATGCCGTAGTAGCTCCGGGATTGGCGCTTGAGCCGCGTCCACAGGCTTCCCTTGCCGGAAGCGTCCCGTAAACGCCCCCAAAGGGCCACCACCACGCTCCCCACGATCCAGGTCCCAAGCAGCAGCCCCAAGGCGATCAACGGGGTCCACGCGCCTAGGGCGAAAGGCAGAAGCAGAGCGGTGGCAATCCCGGTCGCGAAAGCCCAGCGCAGGCGCCGGGCAAGCTCGGCGAGGCTCGCCTCCTTCCATCGGGCCAGGGGGCCGATGCCGATCAGGAAAAGGAGCGGCGCCATCAAGGGCACGAACACGGCATTGAAATAGGGCGGACCCACCGAGAGCTTGCCCAAACCCAGGGCGTCCATGATCAAGGGATAGAGGGTACCGAGCAGCACCGTACCACAGGCCACCACCAGCAACACATTGTTGGCC